>CAJXCK010000049.1 GCA_913051785.1 uncultured Gammaproteobacteria bacterium | reverse complement strand
AAGTTTTACTTGCGTAGCAAATAGCTAGCCCAATTAAGGCATCGATACCACTGTGCGATTTCTTTAAAACCAACCGATTTAAAACGCTGAAGGTGATCGGATTCACTGTCGATCAACATCACTTTTTCTAGAGCAGACCTTTTCTGCTCGATTTCGAGATCCGAGTAACCGTTGACTTTTTTCCAGTCCTCATGAGTAGAAATATACTCAGGGCTATCGATTTTTTCTGACACGATGAGCGTTGCGCCGCTCTCCATTCCTAGAAATATTTTTTCCAGGAAAATGACACGCTGATCTTTAGCTAAGAACTGCAAGATGAAATTGCAGACGACCGCGTTGGCGGAACGAATTGGAACGTTAAGAACATCTTCAAGAACAAAATTGACTCTGGGGTCTTTGATGTTTTTTTTGGCCTGGTTGATCATCTCTTTTGAATTATCTACAGCGATGATTTTAATGTCTTTGTGAGGACATTGATCAAGAATTACTTGGGTAGACGCGCCGAGGGAGCAACCTAGGTCGTAAACTCGTCCATCGGCGGCTAAGTCCTTCGTGACGAGAAGTCCTGATATTGAAATGAGAGTTTCGTATCCTGGAATTGACCGTCCGATCATGTCTGGAAAGACGTCGACTACTGACTGGTCAAAAGCAAAATCCGCGATTTTGGTGTGCCTGTCTTTATATATTTGGTCGCGCATTTACCTTTAACTGTTTTGTCACATAAATTAATTTATTTGTAATAAAGAACAATACAATGATGAATATTAGATTTTGATCATTTAGATCGCGGTAAAGTCTACAGTCTATATTGGGAAGATATGAAAGGCACTAGGCTCAACGATCCAAAATTGTTTTTTAATAGAGAACTCTCTCAACTGGAATTTATCAGACGGGTTTTTGCTCAGGCAGAAGACACGCATGTGTCTTTATTGGAACGTTTGAAATTCCTTTGTATTTCTAGTGAGATTTTGGATGAATTCTTTGAGATTCGTGTTGCTGGGTTGAGACAGCAGGATCTTTACAAAGTCTCAAAAACGGGCCCAGACGGTCTGAAGGCCGAGGAAGTGCTTGCTGTGATATCGGATCGAGCGCATGAACTCATTCAAAAACAATATGATCTACTAAACGGAGAGATCATCCCCGAATTGTCAACGAGCGGCATTGACTTTTTGTCAGAGGGGGACTGGACCGAAAAGCAAAGGCGATGGTTGAGGACTTATTTCAACCGGGAGCTTAAACCAATCATCACGCCGTTGGGGCTCGATCCAGCTCATCCATTTCCAGAGATCCTGAATAAGGCGCTAGCATTTATAGTCACGCTTGAGGGCAAGGATGCGTTTGGTAGAAATGCCGATAAAGCAATTGTGCAAGCCCCGAGGTTTTTGCCAAGAATTATTGAACTGCCTCCCTCGGTCGCGGGGCCAAATCAATTTGTTCTTCTAACTTCGATTATCGCCGCATTTGCTTCTAGCCTGTTCCCTGGAATGAAGGTTAAAGAGAGCTATCAATTTCGGGTGACTCGCAATAGTGATCTTTTCATAGAAGAAGAGGCTGGTGATTTATTGGAAGCTTTGGAGGGAGAGCTCTCATCCAGGAGTTATGGTGACGCCGTTAGACTTGAGATAGCAAGCAATTGCCCGGCGGATTTAGTTATTTTTATGGCTTCTCACTTTGATTTAACGATGCAAGAAGTCTATCTCTGTGAAGGCCCAGTCAACCTAACGCGCCTGGCGTCGGTTTATGGTCTTGTAGAGAGAGAGGAGCTCAAGTTTCAAAGTTTAGTTCCTGTGATGCCCGTTATTTTCGAAGAGGAACAGACGGTGTTCGATCAAATCACAGAGAAAGATATTCTGTTGCATTATCCTTTTGATTCCTTCGATTTTTATCTGGCGTTTTTGAAGCAAGCCACAGAGGACCCTAAAGTTGTATCGATACGCCACACACTCTATCGGACCGGCTCGGATAGCACTGTCGTAGATCTGCTGATTACAGCTGCGAAGAAAGGCAAAGAAGTGTTCGTCGTAATTGAGCTGAGAGCCCGGTTTGACGAAGAAGCCAACATTGAAGTCGCATCAAAATTGCAGGAAGCAGGGGTCCAGGTAGTCTACGGGGTTGTTGGTTATAAGACGCATGCAAAGATGTGTATGGTCGTTCGTAAAGAAGGGCGAACTTTGAGGCGTTATGTCCACCTAGGTACTGGAAACTATCACGCGGGAACGTCCCGCTTGTATACGGACTATAGTTACTTTACCAGTGATCGGGATATAGGTGAGGACGTGCATAAACTGTTTCAAAGGATCGCTACGATGAGTAAACAAGCCAAGTTGAAAAAAATTGAGCACGCACCGTTCACCTTGCATCCGAAAGTGCTGAGCTTAATTGAGCGAGAAGCTAGTAATGCCAAGAAAGGCAAACCGGCGGCAATATACGCGAAGATGAATGCTCTGACAGAACCTGAGGTGATCAAAGCTCTATATAGAGCCTCCATTGCCGGGGTCAAAATAGAACTCATTGTTAGAGGCATCTGTTGTTTGAAGCCGGGGGTAAAAGGTGTATCAGATAATATAAGGGTCCGATCGATAGTGGGCCGATTTCTTGAACACACGAGAGTGTTTTGCTTCGAAAACGGGGGTGCTCGAGAAGTGTATCTATCGAGTGCTGACTGGATGGATCGAAACTTTTTTACAAGGGTCGAAATCTTGTTTCCTGTTTTGGGTCAAGGCCTAAAGGAGAGAGTTTTCGCTGAGACTATCGATAACTACCTGAAGGATAACTCTGAATCCTGGATGCTCCAGAAAAACGGTAGATATAACCAGAGACAAGCTAAAAAGAATGTCTATTCAGCGCAAGCTAAGTTGTCAGGATACGAATTAGTCAGTGAGTTTTGACAACTAACTCTACGCCCTCGGATTTCAGGTAATTAGTCTCGTTTTCTAGATCTAGAAGAGTGAGAGGGTGTCCCTCAAGCCACTGTTTGGAGAAGGACAGGGAGATCTCTTTTTTGCGTGCCTCTACTTGTATATGCGGTATCGGTTCATGATTTCTTCCCCTGTGGAGGAGCGCGGCAAGCCTAAGAAGAATCGTCATTTTCAGGAGTTTGGAATTCTTCCTTTTGCCAAAATCGTCTTGAGTAAACTTTCTTCTATGGTTTCTTACAATTCTCGCTAAATCAGACTGATCTGATTTTGAAAATCCAGGCATAACCAGGTTTTCAATAAGGTAGCCTCCGTGTTTTTGATAGCCAGCGTGAGAGATGTCCATGCCAATTTCATGTAGTGCTGATGACCAGGACAACAGGTTTTTGTGTGTGGTTTCGGTTAATTCCCAAGTTATAGCGACTTGAGATAAAAAAGTCATCACAGTATCTCTGACCTGTTCTGATTGTGTTCGATCTATTCTATATCGATCGGCCAGATTGCTTACCGTTAGTTCTCGAGTATCTCGATCGTAACTCCGACCGACCATGTCTTGTAAAAGGCCTTCTCTTAGGGCTCCTTCTGAAACCTCCATTTTATCGATATTGAGAGCTCTAAAAAGGGCAATCAGAATTGCTAAGCCACCCGGGAAAACGGCTTGCCGATCCTCTGGCACTCCTTCCAATGAGTTCCCGTTATTTGAACTCGCATAGATCAACTTCGCTGCGATTTTGTTCAACGCCTCGAGATCAATGATCGGGTTAGCCATCAGGCAAGAGGCTACCGCAAAGGCGGTGTTAACGGTGCCTGAAGCACCCAAACATCTGTTCCAGGAATGCTTTAGGAACTCATGTTTTACCGGCTCAATTTCTGCCAAGGCTTGATTTATTGCTCTGTCCATCCCTTTTTTTGTGGCTCTGCCTTTGGGGAAGAACTTTTGAGAAAGGGTAATGCAGCCGATGTTCAGACTGTCTAGCGTAGTTGGAGTTAATTTCTCTCCCAAAATAATTTCTGTGCTTCCTCCACCGATATCGACAACCAACGATGGACTCTCCCCATGTTCGTAGTTACTGCAGACTCCCAGATAGATTAGTCTGGCTTCCTCATGCCCTGACACGATCTCTATTGGTTTTCCAAGAATTTTCTCAGCGCGTTTTAGAAAACCTTTAGAGTTAGACGCTCGACGGAAGGCGCTGGTCCCTACAGCACGAACATCGTCGGTGTTTAATGCTTGAAGTCTCTCCGAAAATCTCATAAGGCAGGCGAGCGCTCGATCCTCTGCAGCCTTGTTGATTTTTTTGTTTTTTGTCAGTCCCTCTGCTAACCGCACGGTTTCTTTATGGCGGTCCAAGATTTGAATTCTGCCATGATTTTCTTTGGCGATGACTAAGTGAAAACTGTTGGAGCCGAGGTCGAGGGCGCCGAACTGTTTAGCCCTCTTGTTGATCGATATGACTTGACCTAATTCTGGTTCTTGAAGCTCTGCCAAGGTCTCTTCATGTCACTGGAAAGCGAAATTATACAATTTTTTAAGGCTGTTGCATTAAAAAAAAAGGACAGAGAGTCTAGTCGGCTGCTCGTCTCGGGGAGAGAGGAAAGAGAGTATAGTAGAGCTCGCCGACCAGATAGAAAGATATTGCTTTTTGAATATGAACTTCCTATGACAGCCTTGTTAAATTTTTGTTAAGAGAACGCTCTGATACCTATTAACAAGTGTCTTAAGAAAAGGTAGCCCTTGTAACAAATAGTTCATGATCCTGAAACTCGACTGTCATGTTTTATTCATGAATTCATAACATATTTTGAATACTTTGAGAGCTGTTAAAGAGGGTTAAAAAATGAAAACAAAAGCAGTTATTTTTGGTCTTTTCTTGCTGGCTACATTCCCTGGTTTTGCGGCTGAAGGAGAAATAGAAGAGGTTCTAGTGATCGGAACCAGAGCTTCTCTGATGTCTGCAGTCGAAAAACAGGAGATGTCTGACAAGATTATCTCGGTGGTGGATTCAGATGCGCTGGGCGATTTTCCAGACACGACAGCTGCCGAGGCAATAAGAAGGCTATCTGGTATCTCGATAGAAAATGATCAGGGTGAAGGCCGTTACGTCACCATAAGAGGCCTGTCATCTGATTTGAACGCTATTGCGATTAATGGGACGTCGGTGATGTCCCCCGAAAGCGATCGCTCCACCTTATTGGATGGACTGCCTACAGAGCTCTTAGATTCCATCACAGTATTTAAGTCTTTGACCCCAGACCAAGATGCCGATGCGATTGGCGGTAGGATCGAATTCAAGACAAAAAATCCAACCGACTTAAACGATACTCTTTTCAAGATTAAGCTCGACACGCAATATAATGAACAAGCAGAGTCCGGTGATAATGCACGAATAGCAGTGACCTATGGAGATAAATTTTCCGAAACTGCCGGGCATGTTTTGGCATTCACCTACTCGAGCAAAGACATCATAACTTACAATAATGAAACTGGTTTTGGTTGGGACTCTGATGGGCTGATGGATGACGATTACGAGGTCAGATATTACGATTTAACTCGAGAGCGGCTCGGTTTCACTTATGATGTTGACTCCTTGGTTGGCGATTCATCGAGGGTGTTTTTCAGCGCATTTTGGAATGAGTACACGGATGACGAGCTACGTTGGAAGGACGAGTATGGCTACCTTGATGATAGAGGAGAAGTAGAATCTGAAACCAGCATGACGCTTAGCCGCATTAAGAAAGATAACGAAACACGAGTGCGGGAAGAAGTGAGGACCATTCAGGCCTACTCTGCTGGATTTGATACTGATTTCGGAGGATGGCAAACAACCGGTAAAGTTAGCTACTCCTATGCGGAAGAAGATGATTCTGATAACTCGGATGTAACTTTTCGTTTTAGAGAAAGGGATGACGACACCATTGATGGGCGGATGGAATGGTCTAATCCTAAAAAGCCAACCTACACACCTTTAATCGAAAAGATGATGGATCCTGAGGAGTTGGAATTTGATGAGGTTGAATTTGAGCGCTCGACAATAGAAGACAGCGAGGTTGCTCTAAATTACGACATGTTCAAGGAAACTGATTTTGGTTCCATGAAATTTGGTTTGAAGTGGCGAAGCAGAGAAAAAGATCGCGACGCGAATAAAGACTTTTATTCCTTTGGCGGCAAAACGTTGGCGGACTACAACCCAACTACCTTTACATACTTTGGACAGGTGTCGAGTCCCATGGCCAACCCGGACATGGTTTATGACTTGCTTAACCAAGTAAACCAAATGGAGCTGGAAGGACAAGAGACTTACCACGAAGACTTTGTGACTGAAGAGGATGTCTTTGCGATTTACGGAATGGGTACTTTTAGCTTGAGCGATAACGTGAAAGTGGTCGCGGGAATGCGATTCGAAGATACCTCTTGGGAAAGTTCTGCATTTGATCAAGATGGGGTAGCTACCGACGCCAATAAAGATTACGACTTCTGGGCGCCATCGGTGAACCTTACCTGGGCTCTTACCGATAATTGGGTAATGCGCGGAGCTATAACAAGAACGCTAACTAGACCCGGTTTTTCCTCCACAGCGCCAATGCTGGAGCTAGATATCGACGGTGAGGACATTTCAGGCAAATATGGTAACCCCGACCTGGAGCCCTATGAGTCGACTAACTTTGACATCTCCTTTGAGTATTACACGGACACTATGACTTTCTTTAGTGTTGGCGCCTTCCACAAAGACGTTGATAACGCGATTTACAAGATCGCAGCAGAGAGCGGGACGATTCGGGGCGTCGAAGTTAACGATGGCTTGGTTACCTGGATTAACGCAGAGGAGTCGACCATCACAGGTTTTGAGATTAACGGGCAGTATGGCCTAGAGTCTGGCCTGTTTGTGGCGGCAAACTTCACTGCGATTCCAGAGGCTGATAGTACTTTTAAGTTTGACGGAGAGAACACGTTTACTACCCCTTTTCGTAAAATGGCCGATCAAAACGCGAACTTAAGCTTGGGTTACGATAAAGGCAAATGGGATGTTCGCTTGGCGATGAGCTATCGCAGCGAATATCTTGATTACTTGGCTGATGATGAAGATGACATGGATAAAGTGTCTGCCGATAATTCGCGCTTTGTTGATTCCCATGTGCAATGGGATTTGACTGCCAAGTACAAGGCAACCAGTAATCTAACAGCGAAGTTTGAGGTGATTAATATCAATGACAGACCTGAGTATTACTACTGGGGTAGAAAGAGCCGTCTATCGCAATACGACGAATACGGAACGTCTTACTCAATTGGACTGACTTATTCTCTATAGGATTAATTTGGTGGGACTGCTAATTATAAAAAAAGTGAAATCCATTTTGTTTACCTTTCTCTTCTTGGCCCTTCTCGGCTGTGCGCCAGCAGGGACGATTATGGAGGTCGTTCCTGTCAGCGAAACAGAACCGGTATTGGATGACGACGATGCGGCGGATGATAGCGTCGTTTTGTCATCGATGGACGGGCAACGAGTCTGGATCGTTGGAACAAACAAGAGGAGGGGGCTTGTTTGGTACGATATTCAGGGAAAGGAACTCGGTCGTTTGGAGGTGGGCCGCCTCAACAACGTTGATGCGGTCAGAATTGGCGACACAAATCGGTTTAATTTGGCTGCGGGAAATAGGACTGATCTTACTATCGATTTGTTTGAAGCGGATTTGGATGAGGGCTTGATTAAACCCTCTGGTCAAATCACCTTGTCCTTAGATGATGCTTATGGCCTTTGCGCCTTGGACAGCACGATAGCGATTGGAGATAAAAGCGGCAATGTACAACTTTGGAGTTGGGCTGAACAATCAATTATTCGCGAGATTGAATTCGAATCTTCCACCGAGGGCTGCGTCTTCGACTCGCAAAATAATCACCTTTTTGTTGGAGAGGAAGAGAAGGGGATATGGAGAGTGGAGCTTTCTTCTGGAGAAAAGTTTCTATTTGATGATATTGACTTAGGAAATTTGAGCGCCGATGTTGAAGGGTTAGATATTTATGAGTCGGAAGATCGGCGTGTTCTGTTGGCTTCAAGTCAAGGAGACGACACTTTTGTAGCTTATGATATTGAAGCTGGAAAAGTCCTATCGAAATTTCATGTTGGTGAGTCCTTGGACGGCAAAACTGATGAAGTGACCCACACCGATGGAATTTCAATTCTGTCGAAGGCGGTCCGTAATTTTCCAGAGGGCCTTTTGGTCGTTCAGGATGACGATAACGTCGACCAAGACGGACAACAGATGAATCAGAATTTTAAAGTTGTAGATTGGCGGTCCGTGGCACGTTTAATTCAGAATTGAGCTTAAATCTGCTCGCGATAAGGAAGAGGACAATCAAGCGCAGAGCAGATTCCCTGCAGTAGCACCCTCTCTTCAAGAGTTACTGTCTTGTCGGACTGAATGCATAGATATGAAGCATCTATTAATTGTTTTTTTGCGCCAGGGGAGAGTTCCCGAATAGTTTCTATCAACGAATTTAGCTGACGAAAGTCGAAGTAATCTATGTATTTAAAAGCCAGGTCGAGATTAATCGATCGGGCTGCTGACTCATAAGATTTTCGACACCGTTCTTCTGAACTGTCTGAGTGACTGGCTAGGATAGAGAGTAATTCGGCAATCTCTTTCTTAATCCTTAGGAGATTTTTTATTCTACCGCGCGCGGGTTTTATGTTTTCGAATTGACTATAGAGTGATTGGGTTAAGACTCTGTGCAGGGTCCATTCGAACAGATCGACTTTCCCATCGGACACAATAAGTTCGTTAATGTTTGAACTGAAAATTCGGTACTGTGCCTTTGACAGTTGTTTGAGCGTTGGCACTGTCATGAGTGCCAGGTTGAACCGATCTGACGGGTTAGTCTCGTTGACACTATCAAGTAGTTTGTTGAGACATTCAGGGACTCCTTTTTCGGCTTTTTGAGCAAGAAATAGAAGCTGTTTTTGCCGCAAGGTTTCATCTTTTGAGAGCAAGAGAGCATAAATTAGCGCCCGAGCTTCAAACACATTATAAGTGCTTGTTGCTATCTGGCCGGGTAAGTCAGTGAGGAACTGGTTTGCTTTGTCGAGACTCGCTTCATTGATCTGTCCGATTTGATCGCTGAAGTTGGAGACTAGGTTGCTGGATTTCGCGCTCTTGGAGAAACTGTTGGCTTGAGTTTCTTGGCCACTTGAATTCAGTGTTTCAACGAATTTCCCATTCCAACTGGGGTCAATGGCTAGAATTCTTTTTTCTAGTGGCGGGTGCGTGGCCAATAAGCCAGAGCTGAACTTCGGTAAAATGGATCCAAAGAACATGTGGCTCGCTTGTTCGGCATTTTTCTGGCGCAGGTGCGATTGTTGAGCATGGCCTCCTATTTTTTTTAGGGCGTTAGCGATACCACTTTGTAGTCTCGTGAATTGGACAGCTGATGCGTCGGCAAGGTATTCCCTTTGCCGGCTGACCGACGCCTTAATTAGGTTGCCAAAAAAGAGCCCTCCAAAACCAATCACCACAAGACCCAGTCCCAAGGCGAGCAACGGCATTGCGTTCTTTCTTTGAAATGCGGCGCCCCGTAACAGGCTGTAACCAATTATTCCTATAAAGACGATGCCGTGGAGAATCGCTATCAGGCGCAAATTCAGGCTCATGTCTCCGTTCAATATATGACTGAATTCGTGAGCAACGACGCCTTGAAGCTCGGATCGGTTTAACAGGTCCAGAGTGCCTTGATTGATCCCTATGACTGCATCTCGCTGGGTCAGGCCAGCCGCGAAGGCATTGATGCTTTGTTCTGGAATGAGATAAACAGGAGGCGCGGGCATGCCCGCTGCAAGGGCCATCTCCTGGACAATGTTGAGTAATTGCCGGTGTTGTCTGTTTTGTGTATCGCTCGGGATTAATCTTCCGCCCAGCATTTCCGCTATCACACGACCTCCTCCTTTAAGCGAGAGGTACTTATAGGTAATGGCAATAATTATTACGCCAAGGACGACCAGAGAGATCTCGATTGGAGAAAGAGCGATGCCCATATCCGTATTGGCGGCAAGTAAGAAGTTGACCAGCACATTAGTCAGGGTGATCAAAATAATAACTGCGCAAATGAACAGAAAGACTAAGAGAGCGGTGTTTCGTTTGGCTTTTTCCTGTGCCTGGAAAAAATTCACGGCTGCCTATAAAAAAAGGTCAGTTGAACGAGATTGAGGGCGCCGCCTGGATGGCCTCTGAATCCGCGAATTCCAGGAGTTCCGCATCTATCCCATGACTGAAAAAACCGGCAAATATGACGGGAGGGAAAGACTGACGGTAGGTGTTGTATTCGGTCACCTGGTCGTTGTAGCCCTGACGAGCAAAGGCAACCTTATTTTCCGTTGATGTAAGCTCTTCCGTGAGTTGCATCATGTTTTGATTTGCTTTGAGGTCTGGATAGGCTTCCATGACGACATTGAGTCGGCCTAAGGCATTACCAAGAATGCCCTCGGCGCTGGAGAGTTCTTTGATGGCATTCGGATCACTAGGATTGTCTGCAGCTGATTGAAGGCCATTCATCGCTTGGTTTCTGGCTTGTATTACAGACTCTAGGGTTTCTTTTTCGTGGGACAGATAGCCTTTAGCGGTCTCCACTAGATTAGGTATCAAATCGTAGCGACGCTTCAACTGGATCTCGATTTGAGAAAATCCGTTCTCATAACGATTTTTTAAGGCCACCAGCTGATTGTAGATCGAAGCAATCCAAAACCCCAATAGAGCGATAACTGCTATGACGATTATCCATTCCATATTAAATACCTAGTAACCTTACTACCTTATATTTGCTTCTTGGGCCGAAAACTCACTTCTTTTAAGTATCTCAGTAAGTTTTCGATCTACTTGCCCGAGCATAGCGATTCAGTCGGGTAGTCCAAGCACGCGTTTTGATATCACGTTTAATTGAACTTCGCTGGTACCTCCCTCAATTGAGTTCGCCTTAGATCGCAACCACTGTCTGGTCGTTCCGATTTCTTTCTCGGAGAAAGTAGTGCCGGTCCATCCCACTGATTGAGTTCCCATCATTTCGAGCATTCTTTCGTATTTTCTTTTGTTTTGTTCAGTGCCGTAGTATTTGAAAATAGATGCGAGATTGCCGTCTGGATTGCCTGCCTTGGCTTCCTCGCCCGCCCTAGACATGGTCAACTGGAAGGCTTTGTCGTTCATACGATGGTTTGTTACATCGGTGCGAACGAAAGGATCGGAGATTCTGCCATTCTCCACGCCAATATAGTCTCTGGCGACGTCTTCGAGTCTTGTTCCGGTGCCTCCCGCGGCGCTGTTTCCGCCGATACCCGATATCATTTGTCTTTCGTGTTGGAGTAGCCTCTTCGCGATGGTCCATCCTTTATTGAGTTCGCCGATAAGGTGAGCTTTGGGGACTTTGACATTGTCGAAAAACGTCTGACAAAAAGGCGAGGACCCGCTGACGAGTTTAATTGGCGATGTGGTCACTCCTTCGCTCTCCATATCGAAAAGCAAAAAGCTGATGCCATCATGTTTTGCGGCCTCTCCGTCTGTGCGAACTAAGCAAAAAATCCAATCTGCCTCGTCTGCGTATGAAGTCCATATCTTGGAGCCGTTAACCAGATAGTAGTCTCCCTGGTCCTCAGCTTTGGTTTGAAGACCGGCCAGGTCTGAGCCAGAACCGGGCTCTGAATAGCCTTGGCACCAGCGGATTTCACCTCGGGCGATTTGGGGTAAGTAATGTAGTTTTTGCTCTTCGCTGGCAAATTCGAGCAGTGCAGGTCCTAGCATCCATATGCCAAAACTCTGCAAAGGCGAACGCGCTCTTATGCGCCCCATCTCTTGCATAAGCACTTTGTCTTCGTCAGCTGAAAGGCCTCCGCCGCCATATTCTTGTGGCCACCGTGGAACGGTCCAGCCTTTTTCGGCCATACGCTCCATCCAGATTTTAGAATCTGGGTTGACCCATGCTTGTTTTCTGCCCCCCCAAATAACTTCTTCTTCAGGCGTTGGCGTACGCATCGATTGAGGGCAGTTGTCTTCGAGCCAGCTTCGGGTTTCTTTTCTAAATTCTTCTAGATTGGACATAATTACTCGTCTGCATCATTACTGTACTGTCGCGTATTTTAAACAAACCGAGCTGAGCAAACTAGAACAATAAGCTATAGTTGTAGGCGATCAGTTTATTCGCGAGGACAAGGTTTTGGGGGAGATTGGCAAAGAAGCCTTCAGAAAAACGATGGGTCAGTTCTGTACTGGCGTGGTCGTGGCGACGGCTTTCGATGATAAACAGCCAATAGGATTGACTCTTCAATCCTTTGTGTCGATCTCTCTGGACCCATTGCTCGTCGGGATCTCTCCGGGAAAAAGCTCGGTCACTTGGCCTCTTATAAGAGAGGTCGGTAAATTCTGTATTAATATTTTAGCTCACGACCAGAAATCGATTTGTGAGGCCATGTCTAAAAGCGGGAAAGACAAATTCATGAATATTGACTGGAATCTAAGTCAACGTGGGTTCCCAGTTTTTCCTGGAAATATAGCTACCACTGAGTGTGATATCGAGAGTGAATACGACGCAGGAGATCATACGATTGTGATAGGCCGGGTAACTGATTTCGAGCTTAACGATCACGAAAAGGATCCCCTGGCCTTTTTTAGGGGAGCGTATGGAACTTTCATTTAAAGGATGGAGTTGGGTATGAATTTGTCGACGCGGGTTTGTGAGATTTTAGAAATTGAGAAGCCGATTGTTTTGGCAGGTATGGGAGGCGCGAGTTGCCCCGCATTGGCAGCGGCAGTCTCTAATGCGGGCGGACTGGGGGTTCTTGGGGCAGCCGGATGCGGTCCGTCGATGCTGAGAGACTGGATCAAAGAAACGCGCGAGCTCACAGATAAACCTTTTGGGGTCGACACGTTGCTTCCCGCTTCTGTTCGGAGAGCTAACTATGATGATCAAGAGGGCCCAACGCCCCAGGATCTGATACCAGAACGTCAGGAATTCGCGCGTGAATTTATGGAGAAAGAAGGCCTCGATGCTTCTGATCTCGAAGCTCTTCAGAGCCTCCAGAGAAAAACGATTCCTGGAGAACCGGCACCATTAACCAAAGAGTTTTTTGAAGCCCAGATGGAAGTTGTGATCCAAGAGCGTGTGCCGGTATACGCGTCTGGTTTGGGAAATCCGGGGCCATGGATGACCGATTTGAGAGCTAATGGAACGAAGGTCATGGCTGTAGTGGGTGCTGTTCGTCATGCGATTCAGGTCAAATCCTCTGGTTTAGATATCATTGTCGCGCAGGGACACGATGGTGGGGGGCATAATTCACCAATAGGTACGATGGCACTGATACCCCAGGTCGTTGATGCAGTGGGTGATACGCCTGTTCTGGGTGCTGGGGGTATCGTTGACGGTAGGGGCATTGCGGCAGCGATCATGCTCGGCGCAGAAGGGGTTTGGATTGGCTCGGCGTTTTTAGCCTCGGAAGAGGCAAATATCTTCGATTTTCAGAAGGAGGCCATTGTCGAGGCGACCGAGGAGGGCACCTCTGTCTCCAGAACTGTCACGGGTAAACCTGCCCGCATTATTAAAAGTAAATGGACTGAGCATTGGCTTAAAGAAGAGGTCGATCCTCTACCGATGCCTTTTCAAGGTCAAATTTCTGGACCGGTTATGGCTGCCGCAAATCGAGATGGTAGGGGCGATATCAATCCTGGATTCGCTGGGCAAGGGATCGGCATGATTAAAGCGGTTCGACCTGCCAAAGACATTTTTGACGAGTTAGTCTATGGCTCAGAGCAGGCCCTCGCGAGGACATCAAACCTGCTGAGCTAGTTTTTCAAATAACGAATCAGGATCCTTGAAAATAAAAGCAGGTCTTCTTAGCGGTCATAAAGCTGATAGCGAAAAACTAGGGTATATGGATTAATTAGTTTGCTAATTGCTCGAGACACTCCCAATGTAAAGCTCCAACGTCTCCGTTTGGGTTGATTGGCTGAATACACACGTGCGAAGCACCCGCGTCGAAGTGTTCTTGAATTCGAGATTTTATCTGTTCGACTTTGCCCCAAGCGAAGGTCGTGTCGATGAACTTATCCGAACTTTGGTTGATGTCTTCTTCACTCAGGCCCATCCGGAGCCAGTTGTTTCTATAGTTAGGTAGCGTTTGGTACATCGCGGCTGCTTTTCGGGCTAGATCCCGGGCTTTAGAGGGGTCTTCCTCCAAAACGACTTTTTGTTCGACACAAAGCCAGGCGTCTGGCCCCATGATTGATCGTGCAGTTTCCGTGTGGTCTGGCGAGGAAAAATAGGGGTGGGCTCCATTACAATGTTCTGCTGCGAGTTCGAGCATTTTAGGACCTAACGCCGCTATAACTGTGGGAGGTGTTTCTGAATGAGTAAGGGCCATGTAAGGTGAGCTTTTCATTTTCTCCAGATAATCCTTCATGGTTTGAACCGGCGGACCATATTTCAAACCTCTGACGCCTTCTACTAAGGGTTTGTGGGAGACTCCAAGCCCGAGAAGAAATCGGCCATCAGATTGCTCTGCGAGTGTATGCTGAGCAGACAATGTCGCGCCAGGCTCTCGGTTGTAGATGTTTGCGATTCCCGTCGCCACGACTAATTTTTCGGTATTAGCTAGTAACCATGAAGCAAGGACCATAGGGTTTTTTCCGACTGCCTCTGGTAGCCAAAGCGCACTGTATCCAAGCTTCTCGATTTTTTTAGCAGTTTCGGCTGACTGGCTACTGTTTAAGGGGTCCAGAAAGAACCACACGCCTAGTTTCCCTAGATTCATCTGTTTTCTCCTATTTTTGCTATCCGCAACTAATTGCCAGAAAAGTTACCTGGCCTCCTTTCGGCGACCGCCCTGATGCCCTCGTAAGCATCTTGAGTTCCTCTGAGTCTTTGTTGTTCAGAGAGTTCGTGTTTTGTTATCTCGCTAACCTGACGCTCCATGTCTGCCTGCATTGTCGCCCTCACAGAAGAAATCGCAAGGGGCGCGTTTTGGGCGATTTCGAAGGCTAGGCTAGCGGCTTCTTTTCTCACGTTTTCTGGCGAAACTAGTTTATCAATCAAACCCAGTTCCAGTGCGGCCGGCCCGGATATTCTGCTGCCTGTGAGTAACAATCGGTGGGCATTTTGTGTGCCGACTAGTCTAGGTAGAGTGTGCGTGATACCGAATCCTTGATGAAGACCTAGTTTAACGAAGTTCGCTGAAAAACGAGTTTGTTCAGATCCAACTCTAAAGTCTGCGACCAGAGCCAGTCCAAAACCTCCTCCTATAGCAGCCCCATGAACAGCGGCGACAATGGGTTTGCGACATGCAAATAACTTAGCGGCTTCGGTATAGAGTTTACCGGTAGTATTTTGGAACCCTTTTTCGGTAAAATCGCTGCTCCCTGATTCATCAGGCTGACCAGAACCGAAGTTTGCTCCCGCGCAAAAGGATTTGCCCTCAGACGCAAGTACGATTGCTCTGCAATTTGAGTCATGGCCTAGTATGTCGAAGGCTTTGGATAGCTGCTGAATTAGAACTAAGTCAAAAAAGTTGTGTGGCGCGCGCTGTATTTCGACAGTTGCGACCAGGTTTTCGACAGAAACTTGGATATCGGTGAAATCGTTCATGATGCAATGAGTATTTTTGATCGATCATATCAATAGGGGAAAAGAGGTAAACAATCTTTGGTTATAAATTCCAATAAAGAAGCGAACGAGATATTGGACACGGAATCGAAACTTTCCGAGCCAGCCGCTGGGGTAGAGCCAGGTTTATCTATTTGGCAGTTAGCTTTTCCCTCTATTCTGGGAAACTTGTCATACACGCTGGTTGGAATGGTTCAAGTCAAGTTTGTTGGAGAGCTTGGTACAGAAGCGTTGGCCGCTATGGGTGCTGGGAGTCGCGTTTTCTTTGCGTTGCAAGCGATTATGATGGCGATCAGCGCGGGAACCACCGCTCTCGTTGCTAGAGCCTGGGGCGCGGGGGATTATGAAGAAGCAAGTCGAGTGACGATGGCCTCGATGGTTTTGGCTGGTTTACTCTCGTTGCTAATCGCAGTGTTTGGCATTGTATTGGCGTCTGACATGGCGGGAGTTTTTGGCCTGGACGAGGCTACCTCTGATTTGGCGACTCGGACCATCCAGTGGTTATCTTTTTTTAACTTGGCTTTCGCCGTTGCGTTTGTTTTGCAGGCGGCCTTAAGAGCGTCAGGTGATGCTTGGACTCCTTTATGGGTCGGTATCGGATGCAACATTATCAATCTGCCTCTCTTCTACGCTTTTATATTTGGAAATTGGGGAGCTCCGAATATGGGTGTTGTGGGTTCTGCTGTCGCCGGAGGGATCTCCTTTGCAGCGGGATCTTTGTTCATGTTGATTATGTGGCTTCGCCAGAGATTTAGAGTTCGATACATTAACCACGGTTGGTGGCGACGCGAGAGATTGGCGAGGCTACTTGAAATTGGATACCCGGCAGCTTTAGAGCAGGGTGTGTTCCAAATCGGTTTTTTCATTTTTTTAATCCTGATAGGAAATTACTATGGCACGGAGGCGTTTGCCGCTTATAACATCGGAGTGAACCTTTTGGCGATCTGCTGGACCGTTGGCTTTGGGTTTTCGATAGCTGGCTCTACGCTGGTCGGCCAGCATCTCGGTGCTGGCGACCCAGAAGCGGCGTCAAGAAGTGGTTGGCGATCGACGGCTTGGGCTATGTTATCGATGGGTTCCCTAGGGTTGCTCATTATTATCTTTGCTGAAGAATTGGCTGTTTATTTCATTGGTGATCAGCCGATTACGGTGAAACACACGGTTGAGTTCACTTATATTTTGGGGGCGATGATGCCACTTATGGCTATTGAAATGGCGGTCGGGGGATCTCTTCGAGGTGCTGGAGATACTCGGTTTCCTTTGATCGCGACGCTGTTGGGGTTGGTAGGCATGCGCTGTGGTTTAGCCAGTTTAGCAACCTATTTGGGACTGCCGGTCTTTTGGGTTTATGCCTCGTTAATTGGTGATTACGTGCTTAAAGCGATATTGCTGGTCTATAGATTTTATCATGGCCGCTGGAAATCCATTGACGTTAGTCATGAAGCCCCAGTTTATTAAAGTATTAGGTTTCCGGTTTTTCTGATAGCTGCTGCCTAAGCATTGTGGATGAGAGGTCTGACCTAAACAGGTCCTCCGATACCGCTTCACACTGTGAGCGCAGCTGGTCTGGTATTGAAACAGTGTCCAGAGTTTCAAAAACATCGTCTTCAAGACGACCAAAAACCAGTAACCTGGTGTTGTTAGAGATGAGGTTTTTAAACGATTCCTCCATCAAGCCAGGGTCATTATTGTAGAAACGTGCTTGCCCTAATCGCTTTACTGTATCGATTCCAATGGCGAAGGTTGCGTCAGGAAACAACGTACTCTTTTCGCCAAAGGTGGGGGTATTCGTTAGCCAAACCGGTCTATTTTTAAATTGCTTGAGACGATTCTCAATGGAGATGAAGTCTAGGCTTGGCTTATCGGCGTTTCTTATTGAGATCTCAAAAGCGCCTTCGCGATCGGAGATTTGTTCAGCGATAGTAAGCATTTTTTCATGACCTTCGTGGAGTGGATTGAAGGAGCCCGGTAATAACAATAACCCGTTGTGGTCTGAATCCGTATGGCGATATGGCTCATCCTCAAGGAGATTCACCCAGGCAGGTTTCGCGTTTTGATGCTCTGATTTTATTTCTTTTGGAAGGTTTGTTTCGCCAGGCAAAAGAGTATGTCCAACGCTTTTCCAAATATCTTCAACTAGTTGGTTTTCTTCAGTTTGCCTGTCGCTAGAATATAGGGTCGAGAATGAAAAAGAGTCTGTCGCCGTCTGTATAGCCCAATAGGCTCGATGCTTGCCTTTTTTGACTCTGTCGGTTGCCAAACTGGCAGTGCAGCCCAGTCCAAAGCAATCTGCTAAATTGTAAGATTGAGATTTTTGGTATGCTGTCATTGCTAAGGCTCGAGCGGTTGCCATGCTGCAGGCTTGATCTGGGGTTCCCCCAAGGAGGCTGGAAAGGGCATTTTCTGCGTAGGGCACCAGCGCCTCGAGCACTGTTTTGGATGCTCCTGGTTCTTGGAGTATTTCAGAAAGGAATGCCGATCCTCCGCCAGTGATGTAGAAGATCCCAGTCCATTTTGAAGAGTGTAGCCTGCGCGCTCTGTCGCTCATGACATCAAGAAACTCTTTGCTTTTTCGACAAAGGGTTCAAGTTGATCGTGATGAACCCAGTGCCCTGCATCTGCAAAAGCTTCGACCTCGACTCTGGTTTTAAAATTTTCGATACGCCCGTCTTTTGTAGGGTCCGATGCCCAGGATTCCAGTCCGCGCACAAGAAGAGTTGGACAGGTGATGCGTGAAAACATTGTCCACTGATCTTCAAAGGGAATGCCAGTAGGAGGGAAAGCACGGACATAGTTATCAAACTTCCAACTAAAGGTGCCGTCTTCGTTTTGGTTACTGCCGTGTATCGTTAGATGCCTGGCTTGTTCTTCCGATAGGTGAGGATTTTCGGTTTGCATTCTTTGAAATGCTTCTTCAAG
>CAJXCK010000048.1 GCA_913051785.1 uncultured Gammaproteobacteria bacterium | reverse complement strand
TGTTAATTGCAGGCTTCAAGACCAGGGTTTTTAGCGTCCTGAGCTTAGTTTTACTCATATCGCTGCAAAACCGCACGCCCCTATTAATGCAGGGCGGAGATAGTCTCTTGAGTGCGCTTTTATTCTGGGCGTGTTTTTTGCCTATGGGCGCCCGCTACTCATTAGAGTCGGTAAAGAACTCTCTTGACCCGATCAAAGATCATCACAAAAGCTTTGCTAATAACCATCTCTCAATATCTAGCGGCGCGATTCTTATTCAAGCAATGTCAGTGTATTTCTTCTCTGCATTTCTCAAAACGGGCGCAGAGTGGCAACTGGATGGATCAGCCATTTACTTTGCCCTCCACCTAGATGATACGACAACAGGGCTGGCTCAGTACTGGCGAGATTATCTCTGGCTGACCAAGCCTCTTACGCACTATGTTTGGTGGCTGGAGCTCCTTGGGCCACTACTCATATTCACCCCAATAGCTAATACGGTTTTCCGATACGTCGGTATTATTTGTTTTATCTCTCTGGAACTAGGATTTCTAATAAACTTGCAGATCGGGCTATTCCCGCTGATATCTATCACGAGCATATTATTTTTCTCGCCAAGTCATTTCTGGGATCTAATCGAGAGGAGAGTTGTTTTAGAAAAGCAAAAAAAGTTGATCATCTATTTCGATCAGCCTTGCGGTTTCTGCCGAAATTTATGTCTTATCCTGAGAACAGGCCTTTTTATTCCGTACGCCAAGATAGCGCCGGCGCAATCGGTGCCAGAAGTTGCGAAATTGCTCGAAGAGGAATTTTCATGGGTAGTTGAAACCGCAGATGGGACAAGAACAACAAAAACAAAAGCCATGGAAACCCTCTTTCGTTGCTCGCCTGTGTTTTGGCCCGCTGCTCCAGTTATTGGACTAATGAACCGTTGGGGAGACAGAGCCTATGGGTTTATTGGCGCGCACAGAGAAGATATTGGAGCGCGTTTCGAGACTTTACTGCCTATAGATCGTCAATACAAACTACCAGGCAAAATCTCTGAAACCTCAGCGGGGATTATCCTGCTGACTGTTATCTTGTGGAACATCTCGACCATACCTGATTGGCGTAAAAGCTTTTCAACAAACGATAAAGAGACGGCGGCGCTCAAAATAGATTTTCCTTCCTTTCTGTCGCCCCTTTTACGAGCTGTACGTCTCGATCAAACTTGGAACATGTTTGCTCCATATCCCACTAGAGCTGATCGTTGGCTGGTGGTGCCAGCCTTAACTAACGAGGACAACTTGGTCTACCTTTCAAGTGGTTCACCCGCCATGAACGAGACAAAGGAAACAGAACTAAAAAATATTAACGTCTTTGAAAACTATAGATGGCGGAAATACCTTCACAATCTCGGACTAGCCCGATTCGAGAAATTCCGGCGCTATTATGGGGATTGGCTCTGTAGAACGTGGCGGGACGAGGAACGACCCGAACTTCGACTACAGGGATTACATATTTACCAAAAAAGACAGAAGACACACCAGCCCGGCGAGGAGCCTCTACCGGTCACCGCAAAGCGGATTTGGCGACATTGGTGCAACAAAGACAAAGCCGACAGTATCGACAAACAAATAGACCTAAAATTAGGTATCGCGGCTAACTAATCTCGCGGGAGCTCCCCTACCAAGAACCTTTGAAAATTTTTGATGATTCTTTTTTATTCGCCTTCCACAAAAGCGCAGCGAGAAGAATAAAGAAAACAGTAATTAGCCACTCCAGCCAATCACCACCACCATGAATAATGAGCAACGCGACTCGGAAGAAAATCAGCCATAAGCTATATACCAAAATTGGCAGCAACGAGGATTGGGGCCGTTGGTGACGAAAATAACTGACAATAAAGTAGGAGATTGTCATGTAGGCCGCAGATCTAACGGCAAGGGTTCGTTGTTCAAAAAAAGAGTGCTCTCCGACAGGCGAAATGCTCAACGGGAACATAATAAGCGTATCAAATAGAGGGGCAAAGGAAACGGGGACTAGCCATATCAGCAAAACCGCCATTGCAACTTTCGTTAAACTCATGCCACAAACCCTAGGAGCGTAACCCGTTGATTCCTAAAGAAACCTAGGATAGCAGCTTTAAGTATGCTGTCTAAGTGAGAGTGACTAAAATTATGTATCAATTGGTAACACATCAACTTGCACTCAACTTGCTAGGGGCTCGAAAGTAGGCTAAACCAACGATGCAGTAATCGAGTCAAAACTATGTTACGAGAAGTGAAATTAGGAGAGCCCGCGAAGGGGCCCCTATCGGGGGTAAGGGTTGCAGACTTTTCTGCAGTATTTTCAGGCCCAATATGCGCCTCAATCCTGGCTGACCAAGGAGCAGACGTCATCAAAATCGAGTCGTTCGAGGGAGATCTGATGCGGAGAGGTCTGCCCCAACAGGATGGTATGGGCAGCGCGTTCGTTACGATGAACAGAAATAAAAGATCACTTGCCTTAGATCTGTCTAGCGCAGTCGGTAAGGACATTGCCTCAAAACTCATACTGTCCTGTGATGTCGTGATTGAGAACTTCAGGCCAGGAGTCATGGATCGGTTGGAACTAGGTTATAGCCAGTTCCAAAAAGAACACCCGAAGCTAGTTTATGTATCGATAAATGGAGTAGGCGCAGTCGGCCCCTATTCCGGGCGAAGAGTCTATGATGCTGTGATCCAAGCCATTTCAGGGTTTTCAGCACTGAAAGGGGACGAGAAACCAGAAATGGTGGATACACTCATCTGCGACAAAATCACTTCACTAACGGCGGCTGAGGCTACCGTAGCTGCACTTTTCCGGGCTGAGCGGTCTGGGAAAGGTCAACTAGTAGAGGTATCTATGCTGGACTCTGCTCTATCTTTCCTGTGGCCAGACACGATGAATAACTTTACATTTTTAGAGGGTGAAAATGAGTGGGTTGATTACCTAGATCATTCAGTTTTCCTTCACGAAACCAAAGATGGCTGGATAGCAACGATGCCAGTACAAGATCGAGAGGTTAAAGCGGCATTCAAAGCACTGGAGCTCGACGAACTTATCGAAGACCCAAGGTTCATTGATCAGCCATCTCGGGCAAGACACCGCTCTGAGCTCAGAGCGCTTGTAAATGAAGCTTATAAGAAATTCACCACCGATGAGCTTTGTGAGAAACTTGAAGCAGAAGACGTTCCTTATTCACGACTAAACAACAGAAAAGAAGTGATAAAAGATCCACAAATAGCAGCGATGGGCGCCCTGCTCAAATATGAGGACCCTGGTGCTGGGTCAATAAGAACGCCACGTCCGCCCGCTCAATTTAACGAAACGCCCAGTAACATCCGACATGCTGCTCCACGTCTTGGAGAACATAGTAAAGAAGTTCTGACAGAAATCGGTTATTCAGAACCGGAGATTGAGACATTCATTAAGGAAAAAATAGTAACATCAATCCATTAAATAAACGATTTTATCGGGAGCCGACAGGAGTCAAGCTATGCCATTGGATCCGACAACGAGATTTAGGAACATCCTCATAATTCTTTTTTGTGGGTTTGTTTCATTCCCAGCCCTGGGAGATCAAGGAGTATTACAGTGTGATCTTTTTTCAGGTCAACTGACCAAAGAGGGCTCCCAAAAGTCCATCGAGATGCGACCAAAAGCGAACAAACATTGTTTAACCTGTGATGGTGGCTCCTGCGCTCTAAAAACCTGGCCTGAGAACAATACTCAAGAGGCTGCTATATGCAAAAGACTCTATTGCACGCCCACCTCGTCTCCAAAAGAGATGTTTTCGGATAACTCTTGGGGCAGCTTTGAGGCGGACATCTTTTTTGAAATAACGAAGAATGGAAGGGGTAAATTTAAATCGGTAGTCATAAAAGATAAAAAAGTGAGGGTTTATAAAAAAGAGATCGAGAAGACTCTTACCAAATATCTTCGCGGAGTGAGATTTGCTCCACTGAAAATTGATGGCGAAAAATTCTCCGTCACCAACGCTGTTTCAGGATTTGAGTACGTAAATCGAAAGACAAATCCGCTCCAACGAGACGATTATTAACCGCCCATCAGAATCGACCCAATGCTCCTGAGAGATTTACGAGACGTTCTGTTGCAAGCTATAAGGGAAACTGCGCCCTCATTTCGCAGTTGCCTGCCGTAACGGGGATAACTTTTCTCATCAATTCTTTCGGAAAAGCCATTCTCACCTGAGTAAGAAAATCGAATCGAATTTCTTTCTAGGAATTCGGCCAGTTCTCGTACAGAAATCGATAACGTCGTCCCCCTTCTCGGGTTGCCTCCAACATTTACGCCAACTAATTGGCCCAGGTCGTTTAAAACTGGACCTCCGCTCGAACCTCCCCAATGCTCGCGAATGGATAGTCCATTCGAACTTCGACCCGCCCATACATCCCACTTGTAACGACGAGAATCACCTTGATACTTACCCCAATCGGAACCAATAAATTGCTGCTCCCGATCCGCCTCCACACCCTGAGGAAATCCGTGGACATAACCAATGTCTCCGACTTCAGGACTGGCTAGAGAGAGGGATATCGACTCGAATCGTCTAGAGTTATGGATTGTCGGACGCGTCTTTACATAGGCGATATCTGTCATTTTATGGCTTTCAAGAGATTCAAAAGAAGACCATCCTGAACGAGGATGGTTTACTTCTACGGTCTCACAATTTTCAATTACGTGTCGGGCTGTGATCCAGACGCCATCCCCGACTATAAAAGCCGTCCCAATTGATGACTGTCTCGGCCGTCTAACCTTTACGGGCTGAGTCTGACTTTGTCCAGGGCTTCTAACGATGTCTCTGGGCGGCTGCAGCTGCCTGTCCTCGTAGGCCCTGATTTGCAAGAAAATAGTTCCGACAACACAAGAGACTATCCAGAGGAATGTAGGAGCGCTTCTCAAATAACGGCAGCCGCGTTCATCAACGCGAGGGCAATTTTATTGGACGCAATAAAAATTCCCGATGCTATTTTATTGGCTTTAATCTGCTCACTCAGATTCGGTAGAACCAGATCTAAAATCAAAAAGACAGTTATCTGCAGTATTATTGCAACCGATCCCCAGACAACAATTTCCCAAATACTAATGCTAGAAGATAACGCTGCGGCGAGAGGGATTGCGATGCCGAGTATCGCCCCGCTCAGGGACACGGCCGCTGCCGTATTACCCTCCATTATCAACTCTAATTCATTCCAAGGGGTGATCTTTGAATAGATAAAAGCACCAGCGATCAGCATTAGGATCGCAGTCCCCCCATGAAGCATAAAAATAGGTAGCCCGTTATACAAACTCGTAATTACCGCGTCCATTTCCTACTCCCCGATCTCGTTTCGATTTATTTTCTTCGTCTTCTAGTATTTCTGTCTAGTTAAACTCAAATTTGACTGCGCCATCTTCTCCAGGGCGAACTCAAAATGGGCGTCGATTATCAGTGTGAGAGCACCATCTAGCTGTTCTTAAAAATGGCATCAAGCCCCTTAGTGCTTCAGGTGTGCCGATTCTTTCTAGAGCCTCGGCGCAATAGGCACTCACATAACGGTTCGAATCTTCTAAACCCTCTATCAACGTCGGAACTGCGGCCTTCATATCGGCATTTTTTCCTTGGGCCGCGAACCTAAGCAAACTCAGAGCGGCATCAAACCTGACTTCTGATTCTTTGTGGTTCATAGCTTGAACAAGACCGAGCGTCGCTTTCCTCGAGACTGGCGTTAGACCTAAAGCTTCTGCAGCCGCAATGCGAACATGCACATCCCAATCTTGCAGCGCTCTTACTAGTGTTCCGTGAGCCTCCATCGACCCAATTTCCCCTAGCGCAAAAACAGCGTGCTTTCTGGCCCGAGGGTTACCCTTAATGGCTTTCTTCTTTAAACCAAGAATTGCTCTCTCTCCAGCGAGAACCAGCCCATGGGCAGCGTTCCTCGCCTCCAAATCTTCCCGCCAAAGCTTGCCATTGTCTGAATAACGTCTCGAATTCTCGTGCTCCGAAGAATTACTTTCCAACGCATTAAGTAAGGATGCGAGAGCTATGTCTCCTGTCTCTCCGCTGCTCCGAGCTAAATCCCCAAGCTCGTATGCAGCAATCAACGCTTCCGGCTCTTGTTCTGCTCGCAATCCGTCGACCAATTTCTCCAATCGAGTTGGGGAGGCCGAGAATAGCTTTGTATTCTCATTATTCTGTTTAATCGATGCATTTCCAGAGATCCAATCCCAATTTGCCCTCCAAATAGGATTCATATCCAACGAGGGTCTCGTCTTCGGGCGACGCCAAGGTATTTGTTTAGCTTTATTGCCTGTCATAGTAGGTGAGACAAGTCGAGTAAACTGAAACTTCAGCATATATCGATCTGCTTGAGTCTTATTTTTCATTTTTCTGTGCCAAACATCGTAATGTATGAGCACAAAATAACCCTTCTTACCGTCCGCACCGATCTGTTTACAACGCTTCGGCAGAAGCTGTACAAGGTGCTGACTCCCCTCAAGAACACCTGTCGGACCTTTGCGAACACTAGTATCTTGAGGAAAATACATCAGCATTACCCACCAAGGACGATGGTTTCGTACCCTTCTCGTATATCCCCAGTAACTATCTTTATGCCACTCTTGTTCTTCGCTACCAGGAGGGTTTTTATGTAACGCTCTATGCGCGTGGAAGCTGTACTTTTCTCCCAGAACAGATTTCAACGCCCCTGTAATCCGAGGCTCATCAAGGAGTCTTTGCAACTCGGGGATCAGGGGTAGTAGGTTATTCCCGAAATGACCAATTGATTCGTCGACTTCTTTCAATCGATCAAACATTTGAGAGTGAAAGTCATCGGGTAACTCTGAATCCAATACCAAATAACCCTTCGCTATAAATTCCCTGAGTTGTTCGTTAGTCAGGTACCTTGAGTTGTCGATTTGAAACGAAGTATTTTTCCTTGCCGCAACACTCATACTGAACCCTCTCTAGATAAATCTCTGAGGTACCCTAATATTTTCGACTAACTCGGACAAGCACAATGCCCCCGTATGTTATAAGATTTTACGGGAACTAGGCTTGGCCTTTTTCCACGACCAGGGAGGGGAAGTGAGAGATTTCGATTACGTGATTGTTGGGGCGGGTTCCGCAGGCTGCGTCTTAGCCAACAGACTTTCCGCGAGAGGCGATAAGTCAGTCTGCCTACTTGAGGCAGGCGGCAACAATCTCTCACCTTTGCTTCACGTGCCAGCAGGGTGGGCTGCTACATTCAATAACAAGAAATTCGACTGGGCTTTCGAAACGGAACCTGAACCACAACTTCACGACCGTAAAATCTTCTGGCCGAGAGGAAAAGTGCTGGGAGGCTCAAGCTCTATCAATGGAATGATTTATATTCGCGGTGTGCCAATCGACTTCGCTGCCTGGGTTCAAGCAGGTGCCAAGGGCTGGTCATGGGAAGAAGTTCTCCCTTATTTCAAAAAGGCAGAGACTCAGCAAACGCACCATGATGAATTGCATGGTAGCGATGGGCCTCTACATGTTGAGGATGTTCGCGACAAAAGGCCGATCCAAGATACTTTCCTTGATGCAATGGATGAATTTGGCATACCTCGCAACCCCGATTTTAACGGTTCCGACCAGGCCGGCTGTGGACATTATCAATTTACCCAACATAACGGTAGAAGGTGGAGCACCGCTAGCGCCTACCTTGATGACGCTAAAAAGAGAAACAACGTCACTATTTTGACGCATGCGGTTACACATAAGATTTTATTTGAAGGCATAAAGGCCACCGGGGTGGAGGTAATTGTCAAAGGTAAGAAGCAACGAATCAATGGACAACAAGTCATCTTATCCGGAGGGTCAATCGCTTCGCCTCAACTTTTGGAATTGTCGGGTGTCGGCGATGGCAATCGCTTGCAAAAGCTCGGCATTGAAGTGGTACACAACTCGCCGAACGTTGGCGAGCATTTGCAAGATCACCTTCTCAGTAAAGTTGTTTTTGGCACTGATCCCGAAACCTCGATCAATCGAGAGGTTCAAGGATGGCGGCTGGGGCTATCCTCCTTAAATTGGTTTTTTCGCCGCCAAGGCCCTCTAACGACAGGCTCGGCGCCAATCGGCGCGTTCTGGTATACCCGAGACGGGTTAGAAGCGCCTGATGTTCAAATTCACTTTGCATCTGGTGCGACCCTTTACAACAACGAAGGTAAAATTCAGCCAACAGAAATGGCTGCGATGACGGCTGTGGTTAATCAAAGTCGACCTGAGTCGCGTGGATCAATACATATCGCTACGGCAAACGCCGTAGACGCCCCAAAAATTCATGCTAATTATCTCAGCACCCAACTAGATCGAGACACAATGGTGAAAGGAATGCGAATATTAATCGATGTCTTCTCACAGCCCAGTTTAGAACCATACCTAAAAGGACGATTATCGCCGACACCGGACATCAACTGTGACAGTGATGATGAACTACTTGACTATATTCGCGGTGACGCAAGTACTGTGTACCACCCTACTAGCACGTGCAGCATCGGAAAAGTTGTCGATGAAAATTTAAGAGTGATGGGTACAGAGAATTTGCACGTCGTCGATGCCTCGGTAATGCCCTACGTAGTGTCGGGAAACACCAACGCTGCAACCATAATGGTTGCGGAGAAGGCAGCCGATCAGATGCTCACCGCAGCTATCTAGATCATCGGACATTTAAATTGGCCGACTCCGAATTAGAAACGATAAACGATAACTCTCTAGAGGCGATCGATTACTGTTACGAGCAGGGTTGGACCGACGGACTCCCAGTTATTCCTCCAGAAGAGTCCAGGGTGGAAAAAATGCTCGCGATGGAGGGCAGACCGCGTGAGACTGTGATTGCAACTCATCCTGCTACATCCCTTGACCTTACCATCAAAGGTGCCGCAGTTAATGCTGTGATGGCCGGGTGCCTGCCAGAGTATTTCCCGATCGTCGTAGCTGCCTTTGAGGCCATGACCAAAGAGCCCTTTAATTTTCATGCGAGCACGGCAAGTACCGGCGGATCTGCCCCTCTACTGATTGTAAGCGGGCCAATCGTCAACGAGATCGGTATGAATTCGGGCGCCAATTTGTTCGGGCCGGGTAATAGAGCCAACGCGACGATAGGAAGAACTATTAGATTGATAATCATGAATATTTTTCGCATGACCCCCGGAATCGCAGACAAATCAACACAAGGCAACCCCGGAAAATATAGTTTTTGCATCGCCGAGAGAGCTGAGAAAAACCCCTGGAGTAACCTAAACGAAGAACTTGGCTATCCACCTGAAATAAGCTCAGTCACAGTTTTTGCTGGCGGCGGTTTTGTCAACGTTGAGAATCACGGGGGCAATACGGCCGAAGCAATTCTAGAGACTATCGCTGACGCAATGGCAAACAGCGGTTGCATTAGCTTAGGACAGAGTGCTGTCATTCTTGCACCTGAGCACGCTGAAATCATTTCTAGAAGCGACTTCAGTAAAGATGAGGTAAAAAGCTTCCTCTTCGAACATGCAACACGCTCAGAAGAAAAGATGAAAAGCACTGGCAAATACAACAAGAGAGAGTTCAAGATCCAGGGGAAATCCCGTTTCCATAGAGGTCTTTCAGCCAGCGACATTCTGTTAGTCGTCGGTGGAGGCGACGCTGGGGGTCATTCTTCTTTTATTCCATCATGGAGCCGGACGCGAGCATCTCTTATGCAAAGCGAGGCAATCGGAGTATGCATTGACTGCTGAATTATGAATGACGTTATAAATTTTTTTCAGATCACTGATACGATAGGGACTGGCGGTCAGCCTTCAGTATCGCAACTTTATGATATCGCCCAGAACGGCTATGACGTCGTCATCAACCTGGCGACGCATAACTCAGAGAATGCGATTGAAAACGAAGGCTCCGTTGTTGCATCTCTGGGCATGACCTACATTCATATTCCGGTCCCGTTTGAGGCACCCACTCCAGAACATTTAAGAAAATTCTTCCGATTCATGAATGGGCTAAGCGAGGAGAAGGTTTTCGTTCACTGCGCGGTGAATGCGCGGGTTTCAGCGTTTGTTTTCAAATACCTTACTATGGAGAAGAAGATACAAGCCGAAAAAGCAACCACGCCGCTTCTAGAGCAATGGCTTCCACAAATGAATCTAATATGGAGGAATTTTCTGAGCCTAGAAAAGAGTGACTTAGACTGATCAGTGCTCTGATATTCTCTAACTCGGAAAAATAAAACCAAGAAGCTATCGACTTTTCCCAAAAGTGAATTTTTTGATAGCTTCCAGAGAAATCAATTTGGCTCAGTACCTTAAAACATAATTTCAAATCTGGAGGAACATGAAACTAATAGACCCCACAGCAAAAGATCAGATTCAACAAAATCAGATGGCTCCAAGATTGGAAGGTCTTGAAAAAAAGCGGATCGGTATTCTAGTAAACGGAAAAGCCAATTCTAAAGAACTTCTTTTAAAAACAGCGAAACTATTCAAAGAGCACCATAATTGTGAAATTGTAGAAGAGTTTCAATACAAAACAAACGCTGGTGCTCCTGCCGATCATGAGGCACTTCAAGCATTAGCCTCCAAAAGTGATTTCTTGTTGACTGCTAATGGTGACTGAGGCTCTTGTTCAACGTGCAGTTTGCATGACGGGATTTCTTATGAACAACTCGGTAAACCCGCAGCTGTTCTTTGCACCGAACCTTTTGAGGTCACAGCCAAAAACATCGCACGCGTAATGGGAATACCCGATTATCCGTTTGCCATGCTGCAACATCCGCTCGGTAGCTGCACGGACGAGGAGCTCAATGATCGAGCTTCCGACGCCTACCAACAGTCCAAAGCAATTATTCTCGGGGAAAACTAATTTACGGTAAGACCATCCATATAGTTTCCAAGGTGTTTAGAGAACTCCGCTCGCTCTGATAGGTGGATCATATGATGGAAAGACTTCGGAAATTCCTGGCTCAAAGAACCGCCAATAGGCTGGTAGTCCTGTTTTTCTAAGGCCTCTCTAAAAAATCGCTCCCGGAGAAACTGACCAACATCACAAACAAAGGAAATATCTGCAATAGTCAATTCATCGCCAGCAAGGTACTTGCCAACTCCCAGAGCCGCCTCGATTCCACTTAGATAGAACTCGTAGGCAGCTTGCATCCGATCATAATTCTCTTGAGACAACGACTCGACAGACAGAAGGTAAACTTGTGCCTCTCTCGCGAACACCAAACTAGCATCCAGAAAACTATCAATTCTTGATGCTTGGAAACCATTGTCCCCATATAGACTATTTTTACTTGCACCCGCTCGAGCAGCGGCACGCAAAATACTATTTGATTCAAAAATACCAATCGCCCCATCGGGACTGAAAGCCGCAGGAACAGTGCCGAAAGGATGAGCCTTCAAAAAGCCATCAGTCTTGAACAAAGTACCGCTAAAACCACGGCGTCCTTTCCGCGCATTAGGGCTATCATCATTCCGAGCATTCTCGGGTAGTTCTTCTGCGTTAAAGTCCCACAACCATTTACCTAAATTTTTCGGCTTATCCCCAACAACCTCGATTTCCGCTCCTGAGAATTCTGCTGCAATCAACGCTTTCCAAACGCGCGGGTTAGGAAGATATGAAAATATTTTCAAGTTGCTCTCCTTCATCATTACCAAGTTTCACCAAAGGGCCTAATCACGGACTCTGAAGACCACGCACTCTTGGGTTGATGCGCAATGCGAAAACATTCATCGGCTATATCATCTGGTTTACAGAAAAAGTCGTCTTTGGCGTCTTTGAAGGCTTCCCTGGTCCACGGCAGATCTATGACTGCATCGATCGCAACATAGGCAGCGTGGACACCCTTTGGGCCCGCATCTCTCGCGATACTCTCCAGAAGAATTCTTTGCGCGGCTTTGGTAGGGGCGAAACCGGCAAAACGTGGCTTCCCGCGATAAGCAGAAGTATTTCCGGTGCATACAATCGCACCAAACTGTCTCTCAATCATTGAAGGCGTGACCAATCTCGCCAGATGAAGAAGTGCCATTGTGTTGATCTGGAATGCTTTCAAGAATTTTTCAGGGTCTATCTCCATATAAGTGCCTCGCTCAGCACCTACCGCGTTGTGGACCAACACTTGAGGCTGCCCTAATTGGTTCTCGATCTCTCTAAAAGCGGATTCCAGCCCAACCGGATCAGCCACATCGCACACAAATCCTTTCGCAGAAGCTAACTCAGATTCGAGGGCCTCCAATCTCTCTCTGGTGCGGGATATCATCGCCACCTGGTAACCTTCTCGGGCAAACTTGCGAACAAGCGCGGTACCTGTACCTGGTCCCACACCGGTAATCAGACAAATCTTTTCTTCCAAATCCCCTCCAAAAAAACGACTAAATAGAACGATTAAAAACGGGTTTTCTCTTCTCAAGAAAAGCCATCATGCCCTCTTTTGAATCACTCGTCCCACGAGTGGCATGTACTGCCTCACGTTCTGCTTTTAGCAGATCTTCGAGTGACCTATCCGCGCTATTCACAAGCACACCCAACATGCTCTTCACAGCAACTGCTGGCATCGACGCCAACTCTTGTGCTAGATCATGTGCAGCTTTCTTAAGATTAGCTAGAGGCCATATTTCGTGAACTAAACCGATATCGAGGGCACGCTCACCCGATATCTTCTTCGCTCGCAAAATCATATCGATCGCATGATTTTCTCCCACACACTTAGTGAGCCGCGCACTACCTCCCCACGCCGGCACTGCTCCTAGGTCCAGCTCAGGTAATCCGATTTGTGCGCCAGAATTTGCTGCGAGCCTAAAGTGGCAGCCCAGAGGAATCTCTAGACCTCCGCCAAGGCAATAGCCAAACAGTGTGGCAATCCATGGCTTACCCATATTTTCAATCGCATCTATGACGCGGAGACGTTGGTCGAAAACGGCATCAGCGCTTCCCAAACGTTCAATGCCCTCAGGTAGCTGCTTTAGATTCATGCCTACAGAAAAATTCTCAAGACCCTGCGAGGTTAGTACAACAGATCTCACTGATTCATCAGCTCTGATCTGCTCAACTTTTTGCTCCAGTGCATCCATAAACTCTAACGACATCCTGTTATAAGGGGCATCATTGATCGAGAGTGTAGCCACTGCGTCATCTCTTTCTTCTATTATCGGATCCATCACACCTCCAGATTTAGGAATCAGTTTTTCCCGGTTTGTACCAAATCGGCGAAGAATAAGCCCTCTCCTGGGTCACCAGGGGTATCTCTTCGTCCATATCTTTTATACCAAAGCGCACTTTATCGTAAAGCGTCCACCTCGGCGTTGGGATCTGAATAACCCTAGCGTAATAAACAGCAGCTTTACTCGGATCGTGCTCGGGGTCACTCCAGATCCCAACTAAAGCGGCATCCCCTATCGTATCGGTCCAGGTCGCCTCTTCAAGATTAACCGTATTACCAACTGGCGCAATGTTCCCCTCATCATCTAGCTGTCGATCATCAGACCACGCGACATTGAAAACTTTTTCTTTCATTTCCTCGTTATCTATCCACCCTTTCACGATTTGCAACCGATCAAGATTTGCCCCCAGGGGATCTTTCATGGCTGCAAAAAGAAATCTGGGTGCCTCATCGTCCATCGCATTAAGCTCCCCTCCCATAGGGATACCCTTTTCGTAGCCACTTGCCACAAAGTTTTCGAGGTCTAAATCATTTTGCTGGAAGTCGTAACCCGCGAAAAATCGAAGAGATATTCTTGGCCCGGTTGTCGCATAAACCTCTCGACGAGATAAAGCATTAAAGATTTCCTCTCTTGTATTGTCTTTAGCCCAAACAGCAGCCAAGCCGGCTGCATTCATTTGCCAGTTATAGGTCGCCTGTTTATTCATAAATCTAACTGCAGAGGGTTCTGCTGGCGCGCTCTTTCCAAAAAAGTTTGAGTCATCAACCGCCGAGAGTCCGGTGTGTGCGTCTGAGCTGCCGATTAGCCCAAATTGAAATGGATTCGTAGCGAGTTTATCCGCTAATAAAAGACCTCTCTGAAGAGCGGGCCTGATATATTCGTATTGGATCAAAGATTCAGGTCGAGGGATGATTGGCTGGCCTCGAAACAGTCCATTCGTTAACCAACCGCCCCAACCATTCCATCTCTCGAAATCTGCGAATTCATCTAGAGGAGATACAGACGGATGAGTCTCACTGTCGCCCTTTATTTGAGTGACTTCTACCACCCTCTCAAATCGAGCGCGAGTTTTTGAGTACTCCTTTGTCATTGGTAGCCCCCACGAGTCTCTCTCCCTAAACATTTGGCCATTCGTAAGATTGCTGTTGTGGGGGATAGCCATAGTCCTTTTTTTCGACAACCGCTCTGCTCGATCTAAATACCGCCATAGATCCTCCTCGTAAGCACTGTCATACGAGGTGAATGGCAGCAGTTCAGCGATCTTTTCACCACCAGATTCAAAAATCACAACTCGGTGATCTCCACTTCCTTGCTCGGGGCCAGGGGTCCATTCATATCCTACGAAAGCGGTGAATTCTCCTGGACTGTTATGATAATCCGCTGCGTCTACTACTACTGACCAAGATAACCTTCTAAAGTCAGGATCCCTGAAAGAGGCTTGCCAAGACCGATGAGCAGGGAGAAGACTAGACTTCGCTAGTTTTTCTCCAGAAAAATGTCCTTTTGTCAAAGCATTCTTTGCTTTCAGCCATGCTTTCCCTAGTGCCGAACTCCGGAAAAACTCATCCTGTTGATACAGGCCTCTATAAAAGGCCGCACCCAAATTATTGGCATGATCTGCAATAACGACAAAATCAAGGGGCCGCTCTAATTTTGCAGGTATACCCTTGTTCGATAGAACAACTTCTCCCTTTGCGAATCGATACGCAGCTTCTAGATCTAGTGAGACACCGGCAGCTGACGCATCTCCAGAAAGAGCTGTATGTATGTGAGTATCTCCCCAATAAACCCTATTGGGATACTCCGATGCGCTGGAGGAAAATCCAAAAAGCAAAAGCGGAGGCATTAATAGACAATAAAAAACGAATGTCGCCATTCACCCCCCATCCTTTGCTATGCTGGTTTATTCCGTTTAAATCAGTTTAAGCGGACTCAACCAATGTCTCGATAAAAATTTTCAAGAAAATGAAATCATCGAGAAACAGGTTCTTCAAAACAAGGAGGGGGAAATGATCGATTTCAAAATACCAGATGAGACCAAGGCTATACGAGATAAAGTGCGAAACTTTGTCCAAAGCGAATGTCATCCAGCTGAAGAGGACTGCACTGCAGAAAATTTTGACGGGGTGCTCGCTGGGCTGCGCAAGACAGCGCGATCCCAGGGTCTGTGGTGCCCATTCGTTCCTGAGGAGCATGGTGGAATGGGGCTCCGTCCACTCGCAAATGCTCTGGTCCAAATGGAACTCGGTGAGAGCTTCTTGGGAGCACTGGCTCTCAACACTCAAGGGCCAGACGATGCGACTATGCTGACATTGCTAGAGCACGGCACGGACTTCCAGAAAGAAAAATTCTTGAAACCGTTATTGAATGGCGAAAAGCGTATTTGTTATTCGATGACGGAAAAAGCCGCCGGTGCAGATGCTACAGGCATGCAAACAAAGGCCGAGCTTGATGGAGATGAGTGGGTTCTTAACGGAGAAAAATGGTTTAGCTCCTCTGCTAGCGTTGCAGATATAGCGGTCGTCATGGCAAAAACGGATCCAGACGCTGCAAGACATGAGCAATACAGCACATTCATCGTGGAGCTACCGAACCCGGGGTACAACATCGTCAGAAATATTGAGACGATGCAGCCTCATACGGAACTAGGTTTGAAGCTGGGCGGCAGTCACTCAGAAATAAAGATTGAAAACCTACGGGTACCAAGAGAAAACATACTCGGCGGTAGAGGGCAGGGTTTCAATATGGGGCAACATCGTCTGGCCTACGGCCGACTGAGACACGGCATGCACAATGTCGCGATGGCGCAGAGAGCCTTGGATCTCGCCGCAAAGCATGTCGTTAACCGAAGTACTTTTGGTGAGCGATTAGCCGACCGCCAGGGGGTTCGATGGATGCTTGCAGACTGCGCATCAGAAATCTATAAGGCTCGACTCATGTTGATGCATATAGCCTACAAAGCCGAACAAGGCATGGATCTGCGTAACGAAAACGGAATTGCAAAGGTGTTCCTCGCAAATATGGTCCACCAGGTCGTTGACACCGCGCTTCAACTGCACGGCGCTCTCGGCTATAGCCACGATACGCCACTTGCGCGATGGTACACTGGGATCAGATCTCAAAGATTGGTTGACGGCCCAGATGAAGTTCATAGATGGCGAACGGGGGCGAACGTCATTAAGGCCTTCGAGAAACATGGAACGACTGCCTCTGCCTGTGGCGGCGAACTGTTTGAATGACCCTGCACTTAGGGACAAAAAAAACGGGGCAAATGCCCCGTTTTTTTGTCCATCAATTTTCTCTAGAACTCATGCCTGAGGGTCAGGCCAACGTACCTTCCCATGAAGTCATAGTTAACGTCAGCAGCTGAATAGAATCCGTTGTAGATTCTAGGCGGATGCTCGTCTAGAAGATTTGAAACTGTCAACTGAGCGTTGGTTCCCTGCTCAAAGTCATATCCAAATGAAGCTGATACGTAACTTACTTCTTCAATTTGACGGCGAAGGTTTTCGCCTTGACAGTTATCGCTCTCACACTCCTCGAAGGACGGGTACCGATTTATTCTGATTCGGCTGCTCATTTGATCGTAGCTCCAGTCGATATCAACGATCATTCGGCCATCAAGGATGACGCCACAATCATAGACATCGATACAATCCGTTGTGACGGTAGATAGACCATCACTGGAAGGAGACGATATTGAGTAATCATTTAGCTTCGTATAATCCAATGCGAAGTCAAACCGACCGAAAGAAGTATCAAACCCGTAATCGACTTGGATATCAAAACCGGTGTTTTTAACCGCACCGATATTTGTTGTAGTCGAATAGATATTGGTAATAAGACCATTACCGTCTCTTTCAATTTTGTCGCATCGAGAACGGTTAGTAGAAGCGTAGCACGCGCCCAAAATACCACCTGCTCCAAAGCTACCGACAGTTTCCTCAATCTCGTATGAGAAGTAGTCAACGTTGATAGACAGCTCATCAAGTGGCTGGTAAACAATACCGAATGTGACTGACTCAGCAGTCTCCGGCGAAAGATTAGGGTTACCACCAACTCGAGCTCGCAACTGAGTATTGGGGTCAGCAGTTGCGCCTACACCATCTGCGTCACAGTTAGCCTTTACGACTGGGTTCGTATCATATGTACCAACAACCGTAGAACAAGGGTCTACAACCGCTGGGAATGAATCAGACTGACCTGCGAACATTGCTGATATAGATGGAGCGTTGAACGCCTCACTCATAGTCGTTCTAACGGCAAGTACGCCTTCAATGATGTCGTACCTAAGGCCGTACTTCATATTAGTGGTCGAACCGAAGTTGCTATAGTCAGAAGTCCGTCCAGCGACGTTAAGTATCAAACCTTCGATTATAGGTGCGTTGATTTCCAAGAATAGCTCGTCAACTGAGTAGTCTCCTCGGGTGCTCTCACCCTTGTTACCAGTGGTATCGCCAATCTCGGTCAACGGATCTTCAATAAACGCTCCCTCTTCTTCTCTGGACTCATATCCTACATAGATTCCTGCAAAACCAGCTGGTAATTCAACCAACTCTTGGTTCTTAGCCGATATATGGTAGGTAGCTTGCTGATAAGTTGTTGCGGCTGTTCCAGTGTATGAGATGTAGTCGATTTGGTCTTGGCTTATTGAGCCAGGACCACCGAACAAATTAAGCGGCACACATGAACCGGTACAATCAGAGCTTAACGCCTGCTCGACCCGGCTTCTTATAAACCGTCCCTCGTTAGTGTCCGTACCATCGGTTCTACCGAAATTGTAGTAACCTTCGATCTCCCACTCATTCACGTCCCAGACAACTCCGCCAACAAAACGATACGTGTTGATGTCTTGAATGAAGTTCCGGTTTCCAGCTTCTACCATTCTTCTTCGAACGTCGATGAAATCCCTACCGAATGGGTTGTGGACCTGATCCGCCGCGACCGTTAACCCTTCAGATATAATGAAAAGCGGCGTCGGCGCAAGTAATTGGTCGGACTGCCTGTTGATATATGATCCTTCAACAAAAGCTTCCATAGAATCGGTTAACTCATAGTCCGCCGTCACGAAAACATTTGTTCGCTCTTGCGGCGTGTATATGTAGTTCTCTGGCTGATAATTGTAGTAGGAGCCTTCGCCTACGTCTGAGTTTCCGCCGAAGCTGAAAGCTGACCAGGTGGAACTACTATTATTTCCCCCAGGACCCCACAGATATGGCGTGTCGAGAGCCTGCACCGCAGCCCAAGCCTCGTTTCCATCATCGCCAGAGCGATCAATGATTGTTCCCTCTGGTGTTGCAGAAGATCCAAAGCCATACTTCTCATTTGATTCGAAGTCGTAACCAAGGTCTTGTGTAGCCCAGGTTCGCTCTCCAGCCATTACCTCGCTCATCTTATAGGTGCCCAACGCAACCGTGACGTTGCCTCTGTCGCTTGACGCACCAAATGTGACATTCAGGTCGGTAATATTTCCGTCGCCTTCAGGGGATCGGCCTGTATAACCTTCTACTGTAAGGCCATCAAAATCATCCTTCGTGATTATATTGACCACACCACCGATCGCGTCTGAACCATAGACCGCGGACGCACCATCAAGCAGAACATCAATCCGCTCGATCGTATTCGGCGCGATGGCGTTCATGTCAACCGTACCACCAGTAGCGTAAGGCACGTGCCTTCTACCATTTAAGAGGATCAGGGTTCTACTTGAACCAAGGCCTCTCAAACTGATTTGGGTCGAGCCGTTTCCGCCGTTGTTGTTCTGAGCATTCAGACCACCAGCGTTTTGTGGAAGAT
>CAJXCK010000047.1 GCA_913051785.1 uncultured Gammaproteobacteria bacterium | reverse complement strand
CACGCAGGACAGCGTGTGGCGATCACTGGTCGAAATGGTGTAGGTAAATCTACCTTGCTCGATCTAATTGTAGGAGACCTGTCTTCCAGCAAAGGCATGGTATATATGCCCAGTTCCTGGAGGATTGGTTATATGCCTCAGGAGGTTGATGCATCTCCTCAAACAGCGATCAATTACGTGATAGACGGTCATTCTGAGCTTAGAGAGGTTGAGCATAAGATAGCTGGCTTGAGCAATGATCAAGATCTAGCCGATCTCTATCTGCTTTACGAAGATCTTGGTGGATATGAGGCTGAGTCGCGAGCCGGGAGAATCCTAAATGGATTGGGTTTCGAAGCAAAAGACTTTGAGAAACCCTTTGAAGATTTTTCGGGTGGTTGGCGAATCCGTCTCAATTTAGCTAAAGCCCTCATGCTTCCTAGCCAGCTCCTGGTCCTCGATGAACCAACTAACCACTTGGATGTCGAGGCAATATTGTGGCTCGAGAAATGGCTTATTGATTTTGACGGATTATTAGTAATGGTTGCGCATGACCGGTTTTTCCTCGATTCCGTTGCGACCGACATATTGCATATCTCAGATTCCTTGCTCCGCCATTATTCGGGGAACTATTCCTCATTTGAGAGAGCTCGCGCTGAACAAATTCTTCAACAGCGAGCAGCGCTCTCGAAACAGGACCGAGAGAAAAAAAGAATAAAACAATTCGTTGATAGATTCAGGGCTAAAGCTAGCAAGGCGAAGCAAGTTCAAAGCCGCATCAAAGCGCTTGAACGGCTTACGGAGCAGTCTCTTATGGCGGTGGACTCAGACTATAGAGTCAGCTTTGAAGAACCAGAAAAAATCTCGAACCCCTTGTTAAGTTTTCGCAAGCTTAGTGTGGGGTATAACTCAGACTTAGTACTCGAAGAGATCAGCCAATCGATATTGCCGGGTGCTCGAATCGGCTTGCTGGGAGCAAACGGAGCAGGCAAATCAACGCTCTTGAAATGCTTAGTTGGTGAGTTAGAGGCGCAAGCGGGGCAATTGGAGACAGGCAGGCATTGTAAAATAGGCTATTTCGCTCAGCAGCAGTTGGAAATTCTTAACAAAGAACTGACTGCGCTTGATTTGTTTAATCAACTTAATCCAGAACGACAAAATCAATCACAGAGAGACTATCTGGGCCTTTGGGGATTCGACAAAGACAAGATAGAGCGTCGAATTGCGAGTCTCTCTGGTGGTGAAAAAGCGCGGCTCGTATTGGCCATAATTTCTGCTCAAAAACCAGCTCTACTCATCCTGGATGAGCCCACAAACCATTTAGATGTGGACATGCGAGATGCTTTGGCCCTTGCACTCCAGACTTACGGTGGTGCGATCGTTCTGGTGGCTCATGATAGAGATCTGATGGATAAGTTGGTCGATGAATTTTGGCTTTTGGATGATGGCAAGTTATCTAGTTTTAATGGCGACATGAGTGAGTATGTAGCTCTGAAAAAGGAAAGAGTTATCGACACGAAGAGCTCTCAATCTATTGAGAAAGAATCGAAAAAAGAACTCAGGCAGTCTAGGGCGAAAGAAAGACAACGTTTATCCGAGCTATCCAATCAAGTTAAATCAATTGAATCCGATATTGGGAAGCAGCAGGCTGAGCTTGCTCGCGTTGAGGGCTTGCTCGCAGATAAAGAGACCTATAATCTCCTATCTGCTAAGGAGCTAAATTCTCTTCTCGAATCTTCAGGTCTAATTCGGCAGGAGTTGGCTCGTTTAGAGGATACATGGCTTAATGCTAGTCGTTTTCTGGAAAAGGAAGAGGAAAAGGAGAAAGAAGCGAAGTAATTGTCGCCTAAGTTGCGGGCTGAGCGGATTATAGTCATTATCGATTGGGCTTCACTTTGAGGATAAGTATGAACAGCCCAACGTCATTGAATTTGCCAATGGTTGAACCATTGCCTCCTGAGACAAAGCGTTACTTTGACATATGCCGCGAGAAGCTTGGCCTAGTGCCTAATGTTTTGTCAGCTCACGCTTTTGATATAGACAAACTGAATGCATTTACGGGCCTCTACAATGAATTGATGATGAAGGACAGCGGGCTATCTAAGCTCGAGAGAGAGATGATTGCGGTTGTCGTTTCATCGATTAATCGCTGTTTTTACTGTTTGGTTGCCCATGGTGCTGCAGTGAGAGAGCTTTCCGGTAATGCGATATTAGGAGAGCAGTTGGTGATCAACTATCGAGTAGCCAACCTTGATGATCGTCAAAGGGCTATGTTGGATTTCACGGCCTTGCTGACGGAATCTAGCCACCGTATTGAGGAATCCCACCGAGACTCTCTCAGACAAGTAGGCTTTAATGACAGAGATATCTGGGACATAGTAAATGTCGCTGCGTTTTTTAATATGACCAATAGAGTTGCGAGTGGTACGAGTATGGAACCAAATGCAGAGTACCATTCCCAAAATCGTTGAAGCAGCTATTTAGCAGAGCGATATCGCTAAAGGTTGTCCGCTTCACAACGCATTGAAAGATCGAGAGGCTGAACGGTTTTTGTTAGATTTCCAACCGATATAAAATCAACCCCGGTCTTGGCTATTTCTGCAATGGTTTCTGTGGATACGTTGCCAGAAGCCTCGGTTTTGATCTTGTTCTTGGCGAGTTTTGAAGCCAGAACGAGCTCATCCATCGAGAAATTGTCCAACAAAGCGCTTTGAGCCCCTGACTGGATTGCCTCTTCCAACTCTTCAATGCTCTCCACCTCTACTTGAACTGGCATATCCGGTCGATGGGTGCGAGCAAGTAAAATCGCGTCTTTTATACTGCCAGCTGCTGAGATGTGGTTTTCCTTTAAAAGGAATGCATCGTCCAAGCCGAACCTATGGTTTGTGCCACCGCCACACATTACGGCGTATTTTTGAGCTAATCGCAGACCCGGAATCGTCTTTCGCGTATCTAGCAAGACACAATGGTTATCACCCAGGAGCTCTAAATAATCGGAAACTGTTGTTGCCGTGCCCGAAAGCAATTGAACGAAATTAAGTATGGTTCGCTCGGCCGTTAGAATTCCTCTACCAGGGCCTTTGATAGTGAATAGTGTCTGATCCGCCTGAATTTTGTCGCCATCTGCTGCATTCCACTCCACAGCAAGTTCGCGATCAACTTGTTGTATTATTGCCGCTACCCAAGCTGCACCACAGAAAACACCTTTGGACCGAGTGATAGTGACGGCGTTTAGAGATAGTCCGTCTGATATAAGTGCAGCAGATATGTCTCCCGAGCCAATATCCTCCGTTAGGGCATTTCTAGTCGATACTTCTATCTCTTTTTCGAGCTCAGAAATCTTTTGAAATCGATCGATGAGTAAATTCATAGCGAGTTGTTCTGCTGACTACACGAAATACTGATAGTACGATACTAGCTTGTCTTACAGCTGAGAACTCTGTTTTGGTAGTCGATAGCGATAATCGTTTGGTTGGCGTGGAGTCGAGAAATAGTCCTTATTTCGATGCTCGTCCAGAGCTTTGCGCTCCAGAGCTAATAGTGATTCATTGTATATCTCTGCCCGAGGGCGAGTGGGGGAACACTTTTGTCGATGACTTGTTTATGGGTGAACTCGACTGCGAGGCTCACGAAAGTTTCTCGGATCTGAGATCGACGAAAGTGAGTCCACATGTATTCGTCGATCGAGGAGGAAAAGTGATTCAATACGTGCCCTTCGACAAGCGCGCTTGGCATGCAGGGATTTCTCAGTGGAATGGCCGGATAGATTGTAATAATTTTTCGGTCGGGATAGAGCTTGAGGGGACTATCTCCAGCGGTTACACATCTGACCAGTATCTCGTCTTGAATGAGCTGCTTGCTGCATTGATTAGCAATTACGATGGCTTGAGCCGTGATTCCATTGTTGGACATCAAGAAATCGCTCCCGGAAGAAAATTTGACCCAGGACCATGTTTTTCTTGGGAAACGGTATCGCAAGCGCTGAGTTAGCGAGGGTTATTTTGGAAGTCAACATACCGAGTCTTGGCGATATTGAGCAGGTTGAAATCGTGGAAATCTGCGTAGCCGCAGGAACCGAAGTCAAGGTCGGAGACGCTTTGCTCGTAATTGAATCTGATAAGGCCTCTGTTGAGGTACCAAGCCCTTGCGACGGCGTTTTAGATTCTTTGGTGGTAGGCGTTGGCGACGTGGTGTCCGAAGGAGCTTTGATCGGCACGGTCTCGCCCTTGGATCAAGGGTTTTCGGATGACATAGGTATCCCAGGTGAACTACAAGACGGGCGCCCTGAAAATAAAGAAGATCTAAGTGGACCTTCAAAAGCATCTCAAGAGGAACGTGAGCGAATAATTGATTTAAGAGTTCCAGATAACGAGACGCTTAATGGGGCAGTCGTAGAAGAAATATTCGTCAAAATTGATGAACAAGTGAAAGTTGATTCTGTAGTGGTTGTTTTAGATGCGGCGACCGCCAAAGTTGAACTGCCAGCAGGTTGCTCGGGGCGGATTAATGACCTGTCCGTTCGTAAAGGCCAAACGGTCCGCGTTGGTGATAAAATCTGCAGTGTTTTAAATCAAGAGGTTGCTTCTTTACCGGGGTTATCTTTGCCCCCATCCTCTGCGATCACGGAAGATGCTTTAGAGCGTACTGAAGAGAGTTTTGAACCGGCGCGAAAAGAAAATGTGTACGCGGGTCCGGCTGTTCGTCGTCTAGCTCGAGAGTTAGGAATAGATCTGCACGATGTTCCAGGGTCTGGCTTAAATGGCAGAATTTCGAAAGAGGACGTAAAGCTCTATGTAAAGAGTTCGATGTCGTTACCCAGAAATCAGAGAGTTACAGGAAACGAACCGGAATTTCAGGAAGTTGATTTTTCGAAATTTGGTCCGGTTAGCGAGCGGTCCCTTACCCGCATTCAGAAGCAGGTCGCAAAAAACATGGCAAGGAATTGGAAAGCTATCCCACATGTTACCCAACACGATGATATTGATGTAACGGATTTGGAGAGCTTCCGGCGAGAAATGGAATCTACCTTAGGAAAGTTGAGCGCAGTGGCTTTCGTCGTCAAGGCAGTCACCATTGCACTAAAAGATTTTCCGCAGTTAAACGCATCTCTGAAAAATGATGGTGAGACATTGGTTTTGAAAAAATATATTCACATTGGTCTCGCTGTTAACGTAAACGAAGGGCTTTTGGTTCCCGTCATTAAAAACGCGGATCAAAAAGGATTGCGTGAGTTATCTCAGGAGATCAGCCACCTCGCTGATGCAGCCAGAAAGGGTACGCTTTCATTTCAAGATTTTTCTGGCAGCTCCTTCACTGTGTCGAGCTTGGGAAAACTAGGGGGCACTGGATTTTCCCCAATAATTAATCACCCCGAGATAGCAATTTTGGGAGTCGGCCGGACCTCAGATCGCTTGATGATGTCAGAGGACAGCGTGCGCAACCAAAAGATATTGCCCTTGTCGCTCTCATATGATCATAGGGTGATCAACGGAGTCTACGGTGGAGAATTCATGGCAAGGATTTCCGACGTCTTGACGGACGTCAGGAAGCTAGCAATCTAGTTTAGGTTGTCTTCAGGACCGTCCCAAAGCCTTTCCTCGGATCTTTCCTGGTTAGCTCTAGCTCGAACGAAAAGAAGGTCGCTTAATCTATTTAGGTAGGTCGCCGCATTGATGATGTTCATCGCTTTTTCCTTTTCCAGTGCCTCGGAAGATTTGAAAAAAGCCCAAAGTTCTCTCTCTGCCCTTCGAGCAACTGTTCTGCAGACATGATAGAGGGCATTAGCTTTGTTTCCGCCCGGGACAACAAACTCCTTCAAGGGCTCCAAGTTATCATTCAAGTTCTGAATTGTTTCTTCGAGTGCGGCGACGCCTCGTTCTGTTTTGGCAGAACTATAAGACCCGCTTGTTGAGATTATTGCGCCGATTTCAAAGGTTATTTGCTGAATTTGTTCGATTTCGGTTTCCTCTTCTTTTTGTATCAACTCGGTCCGCAATAAGCCCAGGAAAGCCGACAATTCGTCAACACTCCCAAGAGCCCCGATGGAAAAATCCGATTTATCAACCCGTAGCCCGGGTGCTAGAGATGTTTTGCCTCTATCACCAGATTTTGTGGTGACCCGATTTATTCTCGACATTAGGTGGTTGGTAGAATGAGGGACTTACATGTTATAACGAATCTCCTCGAAGGGTTAGTTTTGTTCGTCGCAAGGAGTGACCATGCCGTCTTTTGATATTGTCTCAGAAATAGACCTTCAAGAAGTTCGTAACGCGGTCGATCAGGCAAGTCGAGAGCTTTCCAGTCGATTTGATTTCCGCGGGGTCGATGCGTCCGTTCTTTTGGAGGACGAGGCGATTCTCGTAAGCGCCCCTGAAGAATTCCAGATAAATCAAATTCGCGATATTTTAAGAGACAAGATGACCTCTAGAAAGATAGACAGCAGGGCTTTGCAACCAGGATCGATTGAGGGAGCTGGGAAGGTAAAAAGGCAGAAACTCGAGCTGAGTCAGGGGATTAGCCAAGATATATCAAAGAAAATCACCAAACTTATTAAAGAATCTAAGCTTAAGGTTCAATCCCAAATCAACGGTGAAAAACTCAGAGTAACTGGAAAAAAGAGAGACGAGCTACAGAGCGTCATGTCTTTGGTGAAAGATGCAGATCTGTCCTTGCCAATGCAATTCAACAATTTTCGCGACTGAAAAAGTTTAGGCAAATACCTCAGGCTGATTGATTTTGGCGATCCTACAAGAAATTTTCAATAGGAAAATGGCCCTTTGCTTGTGTTTGGGTTACGCCTCTGGATTGCCTTATTTCGTTCCCGCGAGCTTAATTTATTTCTGGCTTACAGAGGAGGGTGTCAGTCTAACTGAAATAGGCTTCCTCACGGTTGCTAGCTTGCCATATACGCTGAAGTTTCTCTGGGCACCGCTTCTTGAGAGGTTTTATTTCGAACTCTTTGGTCGCCGTCGATCTTGGATGTTCATTTCACAGGCGGCACTTACTTTGATTATTATCCTCATGGGTACACTGGATCCTCAGTCTGATCTTCAGATCATCGGTCTGTTGCTCCTTTTGATGGCCATATTTGGTGCAACACAAGATATCGCCATAGACGCGTATAGAAGGGAGCTACTAGATACGGATGGGGAGTTGGGCCTCGGCAGTTCTCTTTTCGTGCAAAGCTATCGGTTCGCAATTTTTGTGCCGAAATCTCTAGGCATATTTTTACTCGCGAGATCCAGCGCGGAGGAGACGTTCTTTGTTATAGGAATGTTTATGGCTGCGACAATGTTATTAACCTTTTTGATCTCCGAGGCGAATCAAAAGCCATCTGTGCCAAAGAATTTGGTAGAGGCAGTGATGCTTCCTTTCACTGAGTTTTTCTCGCGCAAAACGATGGGTTACGCGGTAAGCCTTCTTTTTTTTATGTCCCTTTATAAATTGGGGGACAATATGGCAACGGCTCTGGCAGTGCCTTTTTACAGCGTGCTTGGTTTCACGAATGATCAGATAGCGTTTGTAACACCTCTGGCAAGTGTCAGCTCCCTTCTTGTTGGAGGCATTCTAGGTGGACTACTCATCATATGGATTGGCATTAACCGGGCTCTTTGGATTTTTGGAGCCATGCAATTTATTACGATTTTTGGGTACGTATGGCTCCATGAAAATCCTGGCAATATTTTGGTGCTCGGAATCGTTCTCTGTGCCGATTATTTGGTAATGGGAGTTACGACGACTGCAGTTTTGGCTTATATCTCTAGAGAGACTTCTCGCCACGCGGTTGCAACGCAGTTTGCTTTGTTTACGGCTATAACGGCTCTTCCTCGTGTTGTTGCCTCGGCAGTAAGCGGCCTGATAATCGAAACTATTGGCTGGGTAAATTTCTTTTATCTGAGTGCCATCCTTGCGGTGCCCGGACTGTTACTTTTGATATGGATAGCTCCCTTCAACGGCGAAAAAAAAGCGGTTACAAGTTCTTGAGAAAATGGACTACTTTAACGAGAGACAGACTCAGCCTCCTGAATTCCAGAATAAAGCCTGAGATACTTTTGGGCCTTTGAAGATTACCTTCTCTGCCAGGAGCTTTGGCTTCTGTTTGAACGCTGTCCGTTGAGGAACGGTCCCATCTGACTTTATGACTCGATGCCAGGGAAGAGATGTATCGATTGGTAACGACTTCAGAAGATAGCCAACGTAACGTGCATAGCCCGGAAGGCCAGCCATTTTGGCTACATCGCCGTAACTGGCGACTCGGCCGTGAGGGATCTGCGATATCACTTGATAGATAGCGAGAGCTTCTGATTTGTCTTGATTTTTTGTCAAATAAACCCCACAAACGCCAAGAGACCAAACAAAGGAAAATATTTGCCAATTATATTTTTTCTGCTTTTTCCTATTTTTGAACTATATGTTTTGCTGGAATTTGCGACAACGACTAGCCCGTTTTGGGCAATTAGTGAAATCGTTATAACCGCGTTTGTTGGCCTAAAGCTCCTGCGGGGCGAGGGAATCTCTCGGTTAAGGCGCGGTCTCGCTTCTATCAACAACAAGAGCGAGCCTCTAGCGGGATTAATTGAGCGGCTATTTATGGCAATCGCGGGCGCTCTTCTTCTTTTGCCTGGGTTTGTTACCGATTTTATCGGAGTCCTAATGCTACTGGGTCCTACTAGAATTTACATAACAAAGAGCATCTTCTCCCGTTTTTTTCTCAGTGGAGGACCTACTCGTTCTGATCGAGATATGGGATTCGATTCGGAAAAAAGCAGATCCGGCAACACTATAGAGGGCGACTTTAAGAGAAAAGATTAATTTTTGGGGCTGGAGATGCTCAGGAGATAATAAAAAAATCTCTTTTGGGCTTGATAATACTTTTCTTGACCATATGATACAAAACTCGAAGTTAGCACTCAGTAATAAGGACTGCTAACAAGAAAGGGGTAGGGCCGGCAGCATGATGTGTGTCGGTGACTTAATACAGCATTCCACATTGTTGGAAATTTTGGGAGATCGTAACTGATGAACATTCGACCTTTGCACGACAGAGCAGTTGTGCGTCGTTTGGAAGAAGAAACCACCAGCGCTGGAGGTATTGTTCTTCCCGACTCGGCTACAGAAAAGCCATCGCAGGGCGAGGTATTAGCCGCAGGACCTGGCAAGGTAAATGAAAACGGTGATGTGAGACCGATGGACGTAAAAGCAGGGGATAAGATCATCTTCGGCCAGTACTCGGGAAGCACCGTAAAAATAGACGGGGAAGAGCTCTTAATTTTGAGCGAAAACGAAATTTTTGGCGTGCTAGAAGGTTAGACTTCGCACAAAACGAAAAGGAAAAGGAATAAAACATGAGCGCTAAAGACGTAAAGTTTGGTGATGACGCCCGTGTGTTGATGCTTGAGGGTGTCAATGTGCTAGCGAATGCCGTAAAAGTCACTCTTGGCCCAAAAGGTCGAAATGTGGTTTTAGATAAGTCTTTCGGGTCACCCACCGTAACGAAAGATGGTGTGTCCGTGGCAAAGGAAGTCGAACTCAAAGATAAATTTGAGAATATGGGTGCACAGATGGTAAAAGAGGTCGCGAGCCAAACCTCAGACGAGGCGGGGGACGGCACTACAACGGCAACTGTCCTGGCCCAAGCAATTCTTCAAGAAGGTTTGAAGTCGGTCGCCGCTGGCATGAATCCAATGGATCTTAAGCGGGGTATAGACAAGGCGGTAATAGCTGCAGTTGAACAGATAAAAGGAATGGCTACTCCTTGTGAAGACTCCAAGGCGATTGCGCAGGTGGGAACGATTTCTGCAAATAGCGACGATGCGGTAGGCAAAATAATTGCTCAGGCTATGGATAAAGTTGGCAAGGAAGGAGTCATCACGGTTGAAGAAGGCTCTGGATTGGATAACGAATTGGACGTTGTTGAGGGTATGCAGTTCGATAGAGGTTACCTTTCGCCTTACTTCATCAACAACCAAGACTCAATGTCTGCTGAACACGATAATCCGTTTATTCTTCTTTGTGATAAGAAGATATCTAACATAAGAGATCTACTGCCTCTGCTTGAAAGCGTAGCGAAGGCAAGCAGGCCGCTTGTTGTTATTGCAGAGGATATAGAAGGAGAGGCACTAGCTACACTCGTGGTCAACAACATGCGCGGTATTGTGAAGGTAGCTGCCGCAAAAGCCCCTGGTTTTGGGGACAGACGAAAGGCGATGCTTCAGGATATTGCTATCCTAACTGGTGCTACCGTTATTTCGGAAGAAGTCGGACTCACCTTGGAAGGCGCAACGATCGAAGATCTTGGAACAGCCAAGAGGGTTTCTTCGAGCAAAGAGAACACAACCATCGTAGATGGCGCTGGGGATAAAGGAGATATCTCTGGTCGTATTAATCAGATTCGACAAGAGATTGAAGATACCTCTTCTGACTACGACCGTGAAAAGCTTCAAGAAAGGCTCGCTAAACTTGCTGGCGGTGTTGCCGTAATCAAAGTGGGCGCACCTACCGAAGTGGAGATGAAAGAGAAGAAGGCACGGGTGGAAGATGCTCTACACTCGACCAGAGCCGCTGTCGAAGAGGGAGTCGTACCTGGTGGAGGTGTCACTCTAATCAGAGCTATAGGCGCTGCTCAAAAGGCGAAAGGTGCTAACCCCGATCAAAAAGTCGGCATCGGCATCGCTGTAAGGGCGATGAGTGCTCCGCTGAGACAAATAGCTGAGAACGCAGGTGTTGAAGGGGCTGTAGTTTTGGACAAGGTGGCTTCTCTAGATGGGAACGAAGGCTACAATGCTGCAACGGGTGACTATGGAGATATGCTTTCAATGGGTATCCTAGACCCAGCGAAGGTGACTCGGACAGCTCTTCAAGCCGCTGCATCAGTGGCGGGTCTCATGATCACCACTGAGGCAATGGTAAGCGAAATGCCGGAAGATAATCCTCCTCCAATGCCAGGAGGCGGCATGCCCGATATGGGAGGCATGATGTAGGATATTCCTACAATGGATAAGAGCCCGGCTAAAGCCGGGCTTTTTTTTGCGTTGTTTTTAAGATCTTATGGATCATCTAAGTGGGCATGATATTCTGGGTTTAGAAAAGACATTCTTAGATATTTTTAATGACTAATTCCAACGAGGAAATGCTATCTACAGAGCCTTCTGCTCGTTACAGGAGCAGAAATACTGATAATAAGTCTAGTGCTTCATCAGGCGCTTTCATTACCGTGGTTTTTTTACTCGCTGCCTTGGCGGCAGGATGGTTCATATATGCGCAACAGCAGCAGATACAGTCCCAAGCAGCGCTTGTTGACCAAACTTCTAATAAGTTAGCTCTATTAGAAGAGCGTTTGTCCGCAACAGATTTCGCGATGTCACAAGGAGGAGAGGACACGAAGGAGCAGATTACTCTTTGGGAGTCCGAAATAAGAAAACTTTGGGCGATCGCAAATGAGCGGAATAGGGGTTGGATAAAAGATAATCAGGCTGATCTCAAAGAATATGGGGATACCATGGACTCATTGGTGGCCAAGAATCGTGATTTAGCCGCAGCGACCAGCAGACACGAAGAATCTCTAGGGCAACAGCAGGAACTCATCGATCAAATAGCTAGTTTGAAACTTCAGGTACAACAAATGAGTAGGTCGCAGCGCGATTTAGTTGACAAAGTCAATACAGCTAATCAGAAGCTCACCGGCATTGAAACAACAGTCAAAGTAGATGTAGACGATAATTCTGAGGCTGTAAGATCCTTCGACGCTTATCGAATAGCCACAAATAAACGTGTTAATCAGCTAGAGGAAAAACTAGGGTTGCTAACAGGAACAAGCACCCCTTAGTTGTTGATCATGAAACACATGATTCTTGAGTGAGATCCTGTAAATACTCGTCCTTTTCCTCCCAGATCTTCTCAACGAGTGACTGGACCTCACGCTTGTGATGAGAGCTTGAGCGCCCCGATTGCTTAGGAATTGGAAAATCCTTAATTTGCATGATGACATTTTTATTCTTTCCCGAGAGGAAATCCCAGAAAGTAGGCACTCCCTCCGGGTAGTAGATCGTAATATCGAGGATAGAGTCCAGGTGATCGCGCATGGCTTCAAGCACGTAGGAGGCGCCTCCTATCTTGGGAGAAAGGAGGTGTTTATATTTTGAGCTCTGTTGTTGGTGTTTTGCGGGAGAGAAACGCGTACCTTCCAAAAAATTGAGAACACAAGTTGGGTGGTTTTTGAATCTTTCACATGCCTCGAAGATGTTATCTCGATCGAGCGTTGCCAGAATAGGGTTAGCTTTGATTTGTTCTCGTGTTGCTCTTTTGACATAGGGGAAATCGAGGCCATACATGGCTATCCCGATAAAAGGAACCCACTTTAGTTGAGACTTTGTAAAAAACTTGATGGGAGGTGTTAATTGGAGCAATGACGTTTGCAGAATTAGGATATCAACCCAGGTTTGATGATTGCAGAAAATCAAATACCATTTTTGGAGGTCAAGAGGTTTGTTGGTATCGACGTCGATGGTGATTTTAGATAGACCCAGCCACTGGATCATCTTTTGATTAACCAAGCTCCACCATATGATTGTATAGTCAGTTTGCCTCAGTAGTAGCGGCTCTGCTTTGTTAGCAGAAATTCTTGTAACTATTTTCCAGAATCCAAGGATCACGCAGCCGCTAGTGGCCGCGAAGGTGACTAATAAGCAAGAAAGAACTCCTTTCATAAGGCTCATTTGTTTGAACGATACCAATAATTTGAGAATCGCCATGTTGTCACTCAAACAAGAGGGCTTCAATTCCTCATGACCAAAAAAATATTATTTTTAGTCCTGATTCTGAGTTGCTCAGCCTGCCAGAGCGTATCGTACTATCAGCAGGCGATTTCTGGTCATTTAGGTCTGGTGTTGTCAGCCAAGAAAGTAAACGCGGTGTTGGGTTCTGACGATGAATCAGAATTGCTCAAGGAAAAACTCCGCCAGGTCCAAGATATCGTTCGATTTTCCAGAGAGCACATGGCCCTAGGTGACTCAGTACGTTTCGATCGTTATGTTGAAATTGAGGGTGATTATGTCACGTGGATTGTTTATGCCTCGCCTCCCTACAGGATGGAAAGCAAAACCTGGTGCTATCTCTTTGTTGGTTGCGCTCCTTACCGTGGCTTTTTTGACCAGCAAGATGCTTTAGATTTTTCCGGTCTGTTGAGAGAGGATGGTTTGGATACCTATGTTGCGGGGGTGCGAGCTTATTCTACGCTGGGATGGTTTAACGATCCGATTCTCAGCTCAATGATGAAAATTGATCGCTCTTCCCTCGCGAGGCTAATATTTCATGAAAGTGCTCACGGGAGAGTGTGGATAAAAGGAGATGTTGCTTTCAACGAGAGCTTTGCAAGCTTTGTGGCTGAGCAAGGTCTTGCCCAGTGGCTAGATAAATTCGGTTTTCATGGTTCCGAAGTGCCGCCATTGGCGCCTGCATCTCACAAGACAGATTGGACTAATTTGAAGGAGTTTTTGATCGTCCTTAGAAAAGAATTAGCTTCCATATACACGACAGTGAATTTGACCTCTGTTGAAGTGGGTGCGCAGAAAAGCCGTAAAATTTCGGAGTGGTTATCTTGTTATGAAAAAAACAAAAATCAGTTAGGGCGAGGAAGATACGATGGATTGGTTTACCGATCGATCAACAACGCCCTTTTGATGTCACTTGCCACTTACTCTGATTGGGTCCCCAGTTTCCGCAAGATTTTTGAGGACTCGAAAGGAAATTGGCAGCGCTTTTTTGAAGAGGTCGAAGCTCTCGGTGATTTGGCCAAAGCTGAAAGAAAGAAGCGTCTGCGTGCATTAGCTCAGCATGATGTAGCAGGTGGCAGTGATCACAATGGCTCCACAAAGATTCAATGCGAGGCCCTCTGAGGCCATTGTCTTTATCGAAAAACGGCCCGTACCAAAGGTTACCGCGTTGGGTGGTGTCGCGACAGGCAACATAAAAGCAAAAGAGGCACTGATCGCAGCAGGTATCATAAATAACATCGGATCTACTGAAGCTCCGATCGCTGCCGCCCCTAGTATTGGCATTAACAGAGTCGTAGTTGCGAGATTGCTTGTCACTTCGGTGAGAAAAGTTACCGCGAAACATAAGGCGAACATGGTGAGGATGATTGGTAGTAAAGCTAGATTTTCCAGAGCTCCGCCAATCTCAGTGCTTAATCCAGAGTTTGTGAAAGCTGTTGCGATACTTATGCCGGATCCAAATAGAATGAGAACGCCCCAAGGGATTTTCTCGGCAGTGGCCCAGTCGAGAAGTTTTTGGGCTTCACCGCTTCTTTCGTCTATATCCCCATTGGGAACTATAAAAAGAAGAATAATGGCTGCGAATGCGACCATTGCATCGTTGGTGTAGGGGAAGTCTAACCACGCGGACCATCCTCCAAGTGGCCCTGTCCTTGTCACCCAACAAAACGCCGTCAAGGAGAAAATTATGAGAACGCGCTTCTCAGCGACAGAAATGGGATCAAGTGTGGGCAGTATTATCTTAGATTGCTCCTTAAGGTTGCGAGTAATCCAAAAAGCAGCAATTGGCAGCATTATTAAAATGATTGGGAGGGCCCATATCATCCATTGACCAAAGCTCACCGCCTGCCCACTAATCTCCTCATAGACGCCCATGAAGATCATGTTGGGCGGAGTCCCAATGGGGGTCCCGATTCCGCCAATGCTGGCAGCGTAGGCTATGCCGAGAAGCAATGGAGTTGATAATTTCCCCTCATCCTCCGAGAGTTGTAAAACTGCTATAGCCACTGGCAATAACATTAAAGTAGTAGAAGTGTTCGAGATCCACATGCTTAAAAAAGCGCTCGCACACATGAAGCCCAAAACGAGTCTCCTGGGACTTGTTCCTCCAAAGAGTCGGATCATGAAAAAAGCGAGTCTGCGATGAGCTCCGCTTCTCTCCAGTGAGGCTGCGATAATGAATCCGCCCAACATAAGCAATACGAGTGGATGGCCATAGGCTGCGCCGAGTTCTCGTGGCGTAATGATTTCGAACGCAGGAAACAGCGCTAAAGGAAGCAGTGCCGTGACGGGTATTGGGATAGGCTCCGTGATCCACCAGATGACTACCCAAATAGTTACTGCTAGGGTGATGGCTGCATTCAACTCGATAGCAGTTTGGGAGAGCAGCACACCTGCCATAAGACCAGCGGTGGGCCCTAAAGCTAAAGCGAAGTTTCGTAGATGAATTTGAGTGCTAGGCATCTGATTTAGGTTAACCAAGATGAGTGAGAGTTTCTATTGGTACGATCTGGAGACTACCGGAACTAATCCGAAGTGGGACCGGATTATTCAGTTTGCGGGAGTAAGGACTGATACTGATCTGAATATAGTAGATGAACCAAAAACCTTCTATGTTCGACTCTCTGATGATGTCCTACCCAACCCTGAAGCGTCACTGGTGACGGGTATTTCTCCTACCACTCTTCAAAGTGAAGGGATATCCGAAAAAGCCGGTCTGGACGCAATCTTCGAAGAACTTTCGGTGCCAGGTACCTGCACGATTGGTTATAACAATCTGAGGTTTGACGATGAGTTTTTACGTTACGGATTTTTCAGGAATTTTGTTGAGCCATATGCGAGGGAATGGAAATACGGTAACTCCCGTTCTGACGTTTTTGAACTAGTGCGGGCGGCGGGCGCTCTGAGAAGAGAGGGTATTAATTGGCCATTAAATGATGATGGGACCACCAGCTACCGCTTAGAAACCATCACGCAGCTGAATAACATAGAGCACGGAAATGCACACGATGCGCTCTCAGACGTGTTTGCGACTATTGGGTTGGCTCGGCTAATTCGAAGGGAACAGCCCCGGCTCTTTGATTACTATTTGAGTTTGCGAGATAAAAGAAAGGTTAAGAGGCTTCTCGAGCCTTTCGGTGAGACGCCAGTTGTGTTTGTGAGTGGTCTTAACTCTCGGGAGAAGTTTAATGTAGCACCTGTGTTAGCCGTCGGACTAAATCCTCTTAATTCAAATTCAGTTATTGCAGTGGATCTAAGCGCAGACATTGAACCTTTATTAGAGGCGACTTCGGAAGAGATTCGACTTAATTTATTTACTGCTTCAAAAGAGGATAGGTATCCGATAAGAGATATCCGATTGAACAAGTGTCCCTTTGTCGCAACCAAAGAAGTGGTGACTGAGGAGATTAATCATTACCTCGAGATTGATTGGGAGCAAGTAGAAAACAGACGCTTAAAACTTCAAGGCGACTGGTTCTCAAAGAACTTGTTGTCAGCATTCTCGGTCAATCCATCTGTGAGAGAGGAGGATCCCGACGCCTCTCTATATAATGGTTTTTTGAGTAATCAAGATATTGCGAAAATGGAACCCTTCAACGAAGCGATAAAAGAAAATCGTTGGTTAGACATTAACTTCACGGAGTCTCGTCTGAATACTTTAGCTTCTAGATTGAAAGCAAGGTCCCTTCCGCATTGTATGTCTGAGTCAGAGCAACGGGATTGGGGTGATTTTGTTAAGCGAAAATTGACCTCTGATGGGCCTTGGCTGGGGATCTACGAATATTTTAAGAAGGTAGCTGAATTATCTAGAAATACACTCGATAGGCATAATACATCAGACCATTTGATCCTGGACGATTTAATGAAGCATGGTCGAAAGCTAGCTTCGAAATATGAAATTAATACAGATAAGGCTTAGTCATGGTTAAGCCGATAATCACTTTTACTGACGTATCAAAACGATACGGCGATAGTGTTGTTTTGTCAGAGATTGAGCTCGAAATTCCAAACCAGCAAACAACGGTGATCGTAGGTCAAAGTGGTAGCGGCAAGACGACACTGCTCAGAATGGTGAACGGTCTGATAAGGCCAGACTTGGGTCGACTAGAGGTTTTCGGTGATCTCGTTCCAGAGGAAAATATTGAAAACTATCGCCGGAAGATAGGTTATGCCGTGCAAGGAGCTGGTCTGTTTCCGCACATCTCTGTCAAAGAGAACATCGTGCTGATTGCTCGTTTGGAGGGATGGAATACCCAAGATATAGACGAGCGGTTCGAAATGCTGATGTTACAGATGGAGCTGCCGCTAAATCTGTCAGGCAGAATCCCTGACCAATTATCAGGGGGCCAGCAGCAGAGAGTGGGATTGTGTCGAGCTTTAATGTTGAGACCAAAACTATTACTTCTCGATGAGCCATTTTCGGCTGTTGACCCGTTAACGAGGTTAGAGCTCTACGAAGTTGTAGAGAAACTAAATGCAAATGAAGCGGTCAGTATTGTAATGGTTTCGCACGATCTCGGTGAAGCGAAGCGATTGGGTGATCGTATGGTCGTTCTGCAAAACGGAATGATTCTGCAAAGCGATCTGATTAGTAATGTGATCAGTAATCCCGCAACTCGCTACGTCGAAAGGTTGGTTCAAAGTGCGACTTAAATTCCTTGCGGTGATATTGACTACTTTCTTTGTCTTTGGCGGGCTTTCAGCAACAGAGCGCTCGATAACGATTGGTTCAAAGAATTTCGGTGAAAACTTTTTACTAGCTGAAATTTTGGCCCTTATGTTGGAGTCCGAGGGTTTCTCCGTAAATCGGGCTTTTGGTTTGGGAGGCACTCTAATTTGTTACGACGCATTGAGAAATGAAGAAATCGATCTGTATTTTGAATATACGGGCACTTTAAGTCGTGCTGTTTTGAACCTAGAAAAGGCGGTTTCCCAAGAGGTTCTGTCTAAGCGACTATTAAACGAAGGATTGTTGATGATGCCTCGCCTTGGATTCAACAATACATACGCGATCGCAGTCAGGCGTGGAACAGCGGATCAGCTGAAGGGTAAAACTATCGGTGTTCTAAGAGACCAAGCTGACTTGAAAGTTGTTTTTAGCCATGAGTTTCTCGAACGCTCTGACGGATGGAATGGTTTATCCAAGCGATATGACCTGTCGTTCCCAGTCACGGGTATCGAGCATGGCTTGGCATACCGAGCGATGGCGGACGGCGTAATTGATGTAACCGATGCATATAGTACTGACGGGGAGTTGGAGCGGTATGACCTAATGCTTCTTGATGACGACTTATCTTTTTTCCCGACCTACTTTGCGGTTCCGCTTGTGCGTGCTTCTTGGGCCGCGGATGTCGAAAACTCTCGGATTCTCGAGATCATAAAGAAACTAGACGGCAAGATCGATGATTCGACGATGAGATCTCTGAATGCACAAGTTGTTTCAGACGGGATCACTTATCAACAGGTTGCAAAGGGTTTTGTCGTGCAACAAGGTTTTGTGGCGGACGAAGTCTTCGATGTAGAGGAAGCCAGCGTATTTGGGGGCGTCATATCCGATCTCGGTCGTAATCTAGTCAGACACCTTGAACTTACGGGATTGGCATTGTTGTTTGGCACGTTATTTGGTCTTGCCATTAGTCTATTGGCATATGATAAAGCCGGGCTCTCGAAAATTGTGTTGAGTCTCTGCGGACTTTTGCAAACAATACCCTCGCTAGCATTGTTGGCAATAATGATACCCATATTTGGGATTGGATTTCTTCCTGCCGTGATTGCTCTTTTTTTGTACTCATTGCTTCCAATCGTAAGAAATACTTTGACCGCGTTGACCACTATCGACCCAGTCTTGGTATCTGTCTCCGATGCGCTAGGTATGACAAAGTGGCAGCAATTGCGATTGGTCAAGCTGCCGCTTTCTGCCCCGGCTATTTTTGCTGGAATCAGGACAGCTGCGGTCATCAGTATTGGCACTGCGACTCTCGCCGCTTTCATAGGCGCGGGTGGATTAGGTGACCCTATTGTTGTGGGCCTATCTCTCAGCGATATGAATTTAATATTGCAAGGAGCAATACCTGCGGCGCTGCTCGCACTTCTAGCAGAGTATTGTTTCGGCAAGGCTGAGAGTGCCGTATCCTCGCGTTATAGAAACGTTTCATAGGAGAGCTCTTTGCAACCGTTACAAAGAGGAAACATTCGCCT
>CAJXCK010000046.1 GCA_913051785.1 uncultured Gammaproteobacteria bacterium | reverse complement strand
CCTCTCTTACAAATATATCGGGACTTCCTGACTGAGATAACATTGTTCCATCTATGCCTACCTCACCGAACTCATTCACAAGCAATGCCCAGCGCTCTTTTTCTGGCTTTTGGTTCAATACGTTCAAGATATTTGTCGACTTACCTGCGCCGAGGAAGCCGGTAATAATATTGGTTTTTACGCCCAAGGCTGACGCCTCAGCCACAGTCTCTGGGTTGCTCGCATGCAGAAATACGGCAGCGCCTGAAGTTTGCAGTATGACTACCGGCGACGATGCATGCCCCTAACAAAGTGCCGACTTTCTCTAGCGCTTCGCCTAACAAATCGTGTCCGAACACCGCAGCGAATGTCATCACAACGAGACCGCTAACTCCCCAAAACATAACTCCCCACTGCTGATGCCGTCTGCAACCGAGCGTGAGACCAATGGCGCTTGCAGGAATGACCAAAAAAAGAAGTGCTTTGTGAAAACTCTCGTCTCCTAATGGTATGGTAGCAATCACGGGTAGCATCGTCAGAGCAATTGGGAGCGCCAGGCAATGAATCGCGCACAGTGCCGATAAGCCAATAGCAGCGCCATCTAGAAACCCAGTATTTTTCTCTAACTCTGCCTGCTCTGATTGGCTACTCACTGCAATTCCCGCATAATGAATCGAACTCTAATTCCTGATTAGTCAATCTAAATCCCGCCTTTTCTGCACTCCGCTTCAAAGCACTCATGAGACTCTTCCCTAAACTTATTTCTTCAACTAAATAACAGCTTCTGCAAATAAGGAACTGCGATAACTCGTGCTCATGGTTGCAGGCAATGTGAGAGCAGGCCACGTACTTTTGGGCCGAGTCAAGACGATGGACGAGGTCCACTTCTTCTAGAAAATCAAGGATTCTATAAACCGACATAGCAGGAAGCTGGGAATTAAACTTGTCTCGAACATAATCAGTCAACTCGTACGCGGATAGCGCTTTCTTGCTTTCCAAAAGCCCTGTCAGAACCTGCTTTCGTTTTTCGGTAAACTTCACCCCGCGATCTGCGCAAAGGCCTTCAGCGTGACTGAGAGAACTTGCGATGTCAGGGGGCGAACGTCTATTCATGAACCGTTTTCTCTTTTATGATATAACATCTCAGTCTTAACAACCGAGAGATTAGCTCATAACATGCACTTGAATCAATGTTTCTTTTTTCTACTCGCCGCTAAATTAGCGCCTGTTTGGAACCTCTTCACGATAGGAGCAACGCGGCAAAAGAGAGAGCAAAAAATGTGCGCGTATCCCCGGTTTCGGATTGAAAGCAGACGTTTTTTTTCGTGTGTGGGCCTATTCCTAGCTCTTGCACTCTCCCCGAAGCTAGTAGCTGAAACGTCTACCACTAAAGACTATCGCACGTTGGAATCACATCAGCATGGCCTAGCAGAGTTGAAGATATTGCTTGAAGCCAACCGAGTAGAAATTGAATTCGAATCGCCCGCTTTCAATCTCGTTGGGTTCGAGCATAAGGCATCGAGCCTCCAAGAAAAAAAGGTAGTGAAAAACGCCATAGCATTGCTGGAATCACCCACTCGGCTAATAGCTTTTGGAGGGAGCGCTTGTTCCCCAGAAGCAACCCAAATTGATGTCTCGTCTGTCAGCAACGAGGAAGACGAGCATGACCATGAAGCGGAGCATCAACATGAGGATGAGCATGACCATGAAGCGGAGCATGACCATGAAGCGGAGCATCAACATGAGGACGAGCATGCTCACGAACACGAAACCGAAACGAGCCACGCAGATATCATTGCTCGTTATAGCTTCTCTTGTGAAAACAATAGCGACTTAAGCTACATTGAAATAAATTTTTTCCGTTTGTTCTCAGGATTAGAAAAAGTTAAAGCGCTTTGGGTTGGTGAAACAGGGCAAGGTGCTATGCAACTTACCGCGTCAAACAGACGCCTAGATCTGAATTAGACATATAAGCTCAGCGCAGTTTGAAAAAATTTGGCGGGAAAAGTCTTACAAAAAAAGCTAGGAAGCCAAATTGGATCCATTGATGCAATATGAACTAAATGTAGGGCTCAAAGATGTGCATATCCATTGAATACGCAGACCTTCCTAAGTTATTTTCAGTCATAGAAACTTTAAGCATCCCGGAAACCCAGATAGGATCGTAAAGAGCATCCATCTCAAGCCCTGTCGAGTAATTCACTAAAATAATCTGATTAGGTGGAGGTGGCGGCATGTGAATACAGGCGCCGAAGTATGGAACCAAAAAAAATTGTGTGATGACTTGATTGTCATCGAATTCGAGCGGCACGACAAATCCTGGAACTCGGACGGCTTGACCGTCAATTTCTTTTCTGACATTTACTGAGTTAAGCGCTTGCTGATACATGTCATCAGCGGCCAGTGTTCCAGCACCGCCGCTAGATTTGCCAAGCACATCTTGATCGGAACCTTCGACAATATCATTTAAGTATTCAGGCGGGTTCAAGAGAATTTCCAATTCCTCTTTTGGAATAAGATCATCCCAACCAATAGATGAGTACCCAAGCTCCGCCTCCTCATTATCGAAGACTTCACTCGAGCCGCTAGTTTGAGGTTTCTCGACTGAAATTCCAGGAACAAACCCCTCGTGGGGTTTTACGGAAGCGACTTCATTGCCCTTTTCTGCCCCGCAGGCCGATAAAAAAATTCCCGTCGCTAACGTTAAAGCTTTTAGATCGATTTTGGTGTTCAACTTCCTTCGCCGAATTGAAAATTGAGCTACTCGTTTAAAACAGTATATCATATTAAAGTCACTAGTCTTTCAAGGCTGATCTTTAAAAAAATGACAGTAAACATCGAAAACCTGCGTTATGCCTACGATAAAAAAGGCAACGAAACTTTACTAGATATCCCCCGATGGAATATTGCTAAAGGAGAAAAAGTGCTTTTGCACGGGCCATCGGGTGGAGGGAAGTCAACTCTTCTAAACCTAATTAGTGGCATCCTCCGGTCTTCTGAAGGCAAGCTAGAGGTAATGGGAGAGCGCTTAGATAAAATGAACGAACGAGAACGAGACCGGTTTCGAGCGAACAACGTAGGCTATGTTTTTCAAAGCTTCAACCTTTTCCCTTTTTTGAACGCCTATGAGAATGTAGATCTATCGCTTTATTTCTCCCAAGATGCCAAGCCCAAAGGATCTAAGCAAGAAATAGAAAATCTCCTCAGTGAACTGAACCTCAGCAAATCAGACTGCGCCAAGCCTATAAGAAAATTGAGCATAGGGCAGCAACAAAGAGTTGCTATAGCAAGATCTCTTATTAAGAAGCCGGGACTCCTGATAGCGGACGAACCCACCTCGTCTCTCGATGAAGAAAACAGGAATCAATTTATGTCAGTGCTGTTAGATCTCATTAATGAGCAAGACACGACGCTGCTCTTTGTCAGCCACGACCTATCTCTGCGCCCGCATTTTAATCGAGCCGAAGCATTGGCTGGTATAAATCAGGGAAAAACAATCTGATGGTTTTCCTCGGGCTCGCTTTCAAAAGCCTCATTAGTCGTCGAGGATCAGTTGTCTTGACGTGTTTAGCAATGACCGTAAGTATCTTTGTAATATTGGGGGTAGAGCATATTCGGACCCAAGCCAAAGAAAGCTTTTACAACACCGTCTCAGGTGCAGACCTTATTGTCGGAGCCAGGACTGGCTCGGCAAACCTTCTCCTGTATTCGGTTTTTAGAATAGGTTCGGCAACTAACAATGTATCTTGGGAATCGTATTCGGATATTACTGCAGATGACAGAGTTAAATGGGCAATTCCGATCTCATTGGGAGACAGCCACAAGGGATATCGTGTCATGGGAACCACCCTCAGCTATTTTGAGCACTATAGTTATGGGAAAAAAAGAAATCTGAAATTTGCAAACGGGAAACCTTTCCATGATCTTTTCGATGTGGTTTTAGGTTCTCAAGTGGCAAAAAATCTTGGCTATGGCATTGGTGATCAGATAACGCTAGCTCACGGGATTGGAAAAACCAGCTTCAGCATGCATGATGACAAACCATTTCGAATCTCTGGGATCCTTGCTCCGACCGGAACGCCTGTTGATCAAACTCTCCATGTAAGCCTTCAGGGCATTGAAGCTATTCACTTAGACTGGCAACCGGGATCTCGAAAGTCGGGGCCGGAAGTGAACTCGCTTGTGCAAGAAGATCTCGCTATAAAAAGTGTTACAGCTTTTATCCTAGGACTAAAATCCAGGATGACTACCTTCGAGGTGCAAAGAGAAATAAATGAATTCTCCCAAGAGCCGCTATTGGCGATCCTCCCGGGTGTTGCGTTAGCTGAGCTTTGGGAGATGATCAATATTTTAGAGGGTGTTCTTCAGCTCATCTCCTATCTGATATTGTTCTCAGCATTGTTGGGTCTTGCAGCGATGCTTTTAGCATCTATGAGAGAGCGTGAGCAAGAAATCAAGCTATTTAGAGCCATTGGAGCGTCACCGAGCTTTCTGTTCGTTTTGATTCAGGTAGAGGCGCTTATCATCTGCGGTTCTAGCATCCTAATTGGGTCGGCGTGTTTACTTCTAGGTCTTGGTGTAACAAAAGAGAAGCTTTCCGCCAACTTTGGTCTTTACGTCGAAGCAAACATTTTCTCAACGAATAGCGTTCTCTTGTTATCTTTAGTGGTAATCGCAACCGTTGCAGTTGCCTCAATTCCATCATTGGGTGCATACAAGCAAGCGCGCTCAGTTACATAGAGATCTGTTGTTTTTTTGCGGTCTCGGTCGACTTAACTTGATCTGGCGCCCATATCAGCGGGGCTGATACCTTCCGACGACTACAGCCTTGGATTATTGTAAAAAGCTTTATTGACTTTCGATTGATAGAGCCTAAGAAATGGATTAAGTGTCATTCGAGGCCAGTCAGAAAAAAGAAGGCTTATTACGATTCGTTCTTCACCATCAAGCATAGGCCGAACCCGATGCCTAATATGATCACCTCTAAAAAGTACCAAGGAGTTCGTCAATTCTTTCTTCGGAAACGGGGCCACAGAACCATTTTGCTCTAATTCTAACTTCGCGGAATCTTCGCCCGTTTTCTCGACCAGTGTAATAATACCGGCCCAACGTTCTCCCAAATAAATGCTCCCGTCCACGTGCCAGTCGATACCATCCCCACCGTCAACTCCTTTATAAAGTAAAAGACTAATCCGATTAGTATCCTTAACTGATACATACTCGAGGGACGGAATGCCCGTCGCTTCCTGGACTCTCGACTTAAAATCGCTTGAATTCAAATAATCTAACCACTCCCCTTTGATGAGCTCCTTTAATTCATGCCCCCCAATAGCAAAACCTCGCCGCCACTCATTATCACCTCGAACCCAACAGCTTTTTAGCTGGCCTAGCTCTGCGAGCAGCTCCTTTAGCATAGAGTCAGCAAAGACGTTGGGCACAACGTGAAACGTTTGCGCACTGGGATCGACGACCCCACGCTTATTCATCTTATTGTGCAGATAAAGGCGCCATTCCGCTTTTAGAAGCCTTCCGAAAGATTGAATCATAGAATTGAACCAGTCTTAGCGACCGATATATTTTTCCCACCAATGATGAAAATTTCTTATTCTAATCTCATGATTAGATATCCAAAGCCCTCTCATACCTCTTGAGTGAAGACCCTCCTGCACCCCCTGGAGGCATGACGCATCTTGATCTAAAAGCAAACCGGATGATCTGTCCCCGTGACGATAAAACGAATGTTCCGGCCGACCCTCTAGCACTTGATCTCCTAATTCAACAAAAAGATCAACCGCTCCAGCGTTTGAATCGGCTTTCGTCTCTCCTTTTGGAACACGATTGAAAATCATGCGATCAAAGTACATCTTATCGGTATCCGTTGGATGAGGTCGATGTCTAAACATCCACATTTGCTCACCAAAGAGATTAAATGTAATGTTCGGAAAGACGTTGTAATGGTAATCGGCCGTCAGTTGATCGTCGGTTAGTTGAGAGAAATCAAGGCCAGTCTCCTCTGACATTTTTCGTTTATGGGAAGCAACCGCACTTCTTAAAGTGGTCACATCACCTTTAAAATCCTGAACAGGAAAACCCTCAGATTTTAGGTAGTCATTCATTACCTCGTTTAAAGACTTAGTCTCATCAATCTTTCTGGGACTAGGAATATACATAGGCGCAATAAAACGCGAGTGCCGGCCATAAACATCCATCTGTACGTTAACGTCATCAGCAATAAATTCTGATTCCGGATGAACCCCGCGCACATGATAAGTCTCTGAGAAGATATCCACTGAGGTTTTCCAGTTGCAGTTCCATTCGATGGTCTCATCAGAAACTAAGACCATTTCCTCAAACTCATAGGGGGCTAAATGCTTTGGAACCACACCAAGATATTCTTCTAGAGGCTCAATGTCGGGATCCATTGAAATCCAAACAAAACCTCCCCAAGTATCGCACTTGACAGACACCAGACCGAGTTCAGACGCTGGGGTGCCCTGGGGAAAATCATTGGCTTCGGGCACGTAGCGGAGCGAACCATCCAGGTTCCAAGACCATCTGTGAAAAGCGCAGGTAAGTTGCGTTGCATGCCCGCAACCGACTGGTTTCAAACGGTTCCCTCTGTGCTGACAAACATTATAAAAGGCTCGAAGGCCACCATCCGCTGCTCTAGTGATAAGAAAAGATTCCCTGAGATTCTCAAAAACAAAGTAACTCCCAGTTTCTTGTAAGTCGCTTTCTACGCCAGCCAGCAGCCAGGTCTTTGACCAGATCTTCTCGTCTTCTAAGCTTATATATTTTGGATCAGTGTAACGATCCACGGGGATTCTATTCGTGCCCAGCTCAGGCAATGGCGCCTTATCTGTGGGCGTATATTCAAACCTAACATTATTATTCAAAGGATTATCCTTGTTTACTTTATTCTCGCCTAACGCAGAAGTCTTCAATGGGCATGCCTTTCTTATACAGCACAACTAGTTTTTAACAATTATCCCTTCACTGGGAACTAAATCACCAGCGACAAGGCGGCTGTATAATTTAGCAAAACTTTCTAACCCAAATATCTCTTTGACATTCATCCAATCTCGACTTTGCTTTCCTCTTGCTTTCATAAAAGCCTCAGTTCTTTGCTGGTAGCCTGCCCTGCCCCAATCACCTATTCGGTTTTGAATATGAGCAGGAGCAAAAAAGAACTCTGTCTTTTCTTTTGCGATCGGTTGATCTGGAAAACCTTCACCGGAATCAACCTGATCCCAATGGGTCATGCCGACCGTGACACACTTCATCAATTTATCTCCCAGTAAGGTATTAAGAGAACCTAAAAGTTTTTTATTTCCTGACATATCCACAATGACGGAGCGGAGATCGAGATCCAGCTTGTCGATATCATCATAAGAAAGAACTTGATCATAACAACCTAAGTCTCTGAGAAAACTGACGTTCTTCTGAGCTGTAAGACCAACAATCCTAGGAGAGTTTTGTTCGTCTGCTAGACCTTGGGCAAGGCCTATACCCGTCTTGCTCGAAGCACTGACTACAATGACTTGCGTCGCTCCGTGATACGACCGCATTACAAGCGCATCACACAAACAAAAAGACGTAACATGCAACGGGAACAAAAGGGCTCTAATATCGTCCATGGCTGGATCATAGTTATCCTCGCCAGATAGCCTAACGTAGTTGTTATAAACAGGAGGGAGCTCGGTGCGGTGCGAACTTCCGTCAAAGAAGCCCTGATCCGTAACTTTAGAAGGCCTCAACGTCAAATAATCAGCGGCAGGGAAGTAACCGAAAATCCGCTCTCCAACCAAAAGCTTTGGGTCTTTCGAGTAAGTGATCTCGGCGAACCCCCACATTGGAATGCAACCCCAGTTCCCAGATTCATTATCTAGGGCAGGAAAAAATTTCCAATAACCAATCGTATCTCCTGCGACTCCGTAGGTTAAATTATTGGCCGTGAAAGCAAAACTTTGGATCTTTACAACGACATCATTTCCCTCAACAGGAGAATGCATATGGTTTTCTATTATCCGAGTCCGCCTTAAATCAGTTTTGAAGGTTTGAAATTGTTTAATGACCGCCCCCTTATCGAGTACTTTTCAGCGAAAGAAAGAATAAAACAACCAAAAGCCCAACGACAAGTGGTGCCATCGATACCCCAGGGGTCATGCCATTTGTGTATGTTTCCGGGGGCGCATTGCCGCTTGCCGAAATTATGTGGAAGGCCGTTCGAGCAATCCACTCAATAAGCCAGAATAGATACATTATCGGGATCAGAGCACGATAACGAAAAATTACTAACCAGCAGACAAGACAAAAAATAAATTGAGCCAAACCCCACAAGGAGAAAAGCCGATAAAACAGAACCATTGGATCGGGTTGGCCCGAAATTAATGCGAAGTTAGCAATTTCATGGAACGCGTATTCAGGAAAGAGGAAGTGCGCGATAGATCGGCCTGTCATTAAAACGGTAAAAAAAATAAACGCCCAGAGGCTTATCCGAGAGCCATTAAAGTCGTTCTTGGCAACTACCGGGAAAAGCTTATTCACCCTTCAAGATCTCCGAAAAGCCCTTTATTTCTAGGTTGAGCTGTCCTTCTAGACCCGCGGATCGATGCTCCTCGCTTTCCCGATACTCACTGTCCATCATCATTTTGAGCATTGCTGCTCTGCTGGGGTATCTTGCCACTGCCGCAACGTCCCAAAGATCCTCCACTTGGCCTAACATCAACCGAGTTATTTCTCCTCCCAGTACAATTTCTCCACCTACCTTCTTGAGATGCCCCCGGACTTCGTCCGCATAGATGTCGTAAGCTTCTTTGCCACTCAAAGTTGTTTGTCTTCCGTCTTCATAAACTGCTTTGTCTTTAAATTTTAGAAGATTCAACATCAGTATTGGGGACTTCGTGTCACCCTGAAAAAACCCTTTCATTTGTGATTGGGACGGTACAACCGCATTTTTATAGGTCTTAAATGCCGACGCCGTTGTCACCCCAGAGGACGTGAGTGCCGCATTGGGCAGTGCTGATTCCTCCGAATCCAAAAAAAGCGGAACAACCAAAAACGCCAGTGTTGTCCTGTTGGCCCACCCCAAGACAAATATCGTCAATACAATTCCACCAATTAACCATTTTTTTTTCATCGCACTCCCTTCTACTTCTTTCCGGATAAGTTTTTCTATGGCAGAGGTCCAACTTATCTGCTTACTCTATAGCTTCAAAACACCTTGGGTCATCTGTCAGCCGCAAGCACCAAGACAAAAAAATCTTCTTATAGTTCCCCGAAACCAAACGAGTCATAATCATAATCCGTATCTAGCGCGAGGTTCAGCCTGTTGTATGAAGCAAAATCGCTCACCAAATGGATTAACTGAATTGTTCCCTTATCGCTCAACCCTATATCCTTAAGAATTTTGATGTCTTCGTCCGTTATTTCTCCCGGGCTATTGTTCACTTTCTCAGCGAATTCGGTGATGAGTTTTAGTCGCGACTTCGCTACCAGAGCAGAGGGCCCCTTAGAGACCAACTCCTTTGCTTTCGACTTATCTTCACCTAGCCCGTGAACCAGTATCGTACAGAAAGCGCCAGTACAGTATGGGCATCCGTTCGCTCGTGACACAACGATGCCCACATGCTGAATCTCTTCCATAGAGAGCTCACCGGTCTCCCAAAGCGTCTTTGTGAAACCAAGCTTACTCTTCATCAATTCGGGAAAATTTAGCTCGACCGCAAAATGGTTGGGAACCTTGCCCTCCATCTCTGTAACCCAAGCGAAAATTCCTAGTATTTCAGGATCGGTTACTTTCTCTACATCCACAAGCGGTAGCCTTGCCATGAAACCTTCTCCCTCTCCTTCATTTATTAATGTTTAGCAGGATCTCACATAAATGCGTGGACCGATACAACCAAACTCTAGAGGCCCAATTCTCGATGGGTCGATTAATTCAGATGGGGTAACGTCCAGAAAAGATAGCCCTTAAAAAGAATTTACCTCTTCAATTCTTCGAGCAGTTTTAACACTTATTTGCTTCGCGAACATAACCAAGTCGTGAGCGGAAATTAAGCTCTCGTGCTAGACTTTAGGGCTATGCCAATTGCTACCTTCAAAAATGTATCCATCGCTTTCGGCAAGGACGAAATCCTTAGCGGAGCAGATCTGGTTGTGCATCACGGGGAGCATTTAGCGTTAGCCGGCAGAAATGGAGCAGGGAAATCTACGACGCTGAAGCTAATCAGTGGAGAGTTAAAAAATGACGGCGGAGAGATCTGGACAGAAAAAGATTTAAAGTTCGTTAGCCTGCCTCAGCAATTGCCGATTGCCACAGAAGAAAGTGTTTTCACCGCGGTTAGCTCAGTGTTTGACGAGCTCGGAAAAGTAATCTCGGAATATCAAGTCTTAGCTCAAACTATCAAGGCCGATAAGGCGAAGAATGAAAAACTTAATGAGCTTCAAAACTCAATCGAAGAAATGGGCGGTTGGTCGGTCACGCACAAGGTGGAGGCCATTCTCGACCGTTTAAATTTGCCTTCAGATAAAAGATTGTCAGAACTGTCAGGGGGTTGGCTAAAAAGAGTGTCTATTGCCAAGACGCTTGTTCAAGAACCAGATATCTGGATCTTAGACGAGCCTACTAACCACCTGGATATCGAGGGAATCACTTGGCTAGAATCTATTATGTCAGCGTTCAAAGGAACGATTCTTTTCGTGAGTCATGACAGAAGATTAATGGAGAGGGCCTGCACTGGGATATTAGAAATCGATAGAGGCAAGCTAATAAAGCATGACTGCGGATACTCAGAATTTATTGGCCGGAGAGACAAAGCCCTTGAAATCGAAGCGGAACATAATCGACAGTTCGATGAAAAACTTAAAAAAGAAGAGTCTTGGATAAGGCAGGGAATAAAAGCCAGAAGAACTCGAAATGAAGGACGCGTTAGAGCATTGGAGGCGTTGCGCGCTGAAAGAAAAAAGAGGATAGACATCAAAAGGCTAAAGCTCGCCGCGGACTCAGGCATACCCTCAGGGAAGATAGTCAAAGAAGTAACAAACCTCGAAAAAAGTCTCGGCGGAGAGATAATCATACGAGACCTTGACCTGATTATTCAGAGAGGCGACCGGATTGGTTTGCTGGGAAGCAATGGCTGCGGAAAATCAACATTAGTGAAGCTGCTTTTAAGCGAGTTAGAACCTGATGAAGGAACGATCAAAACAGGCACCAAGCTCCTGGTAAGCTATTTTGATCAGGACAAGGCGCAAATCGATCAAAATCAGACGGTATTTGATTTTCTCTCCGACGGCCGAGACTTCATTACTATCGGTGAGAGAGAAATCCACATTGTTAGCTACCTCCAGAACTTCTTATTCAGCTCTGAACAAGCAAGGGCGCCAATTCGAACGCTCTCTGGGGGCGAACAAAACCGACTACTGCTAGCGAAATTGTTTGCTTTACCAGCGAACCTCCTTGTCTTGGATGAGCCGACGAACGACCTGGATATCGAAACCCTTGAGTTGTTGGAGGACTTACTGATCAAATACGACGGAACAGTCATTTTGGTTAGCCACGACCGCGCTTTTTTAGACAATGTTGTATCAAGCCTCTTGGTCTTCGAGGGCAACGGAAAGCTAGTCGAACACATTGGCGGCTACTCGAGCTGGAAGGCAGCAACAAAATCACCGCCGAGAGAGATATCGAATACAATCGATGGTTCCAGCGACTACGTTGAACGCAAAAAACGAAAATCGGTCGCTCAAAAAAAGAAACGTGCCATAGAGAAAGTTACCGAAGACATTGATCTGGCAGAACAACAACTTGAAGCCCTCCATGAACAAACATCCAAAGCAACTTTTTTTAAGAACCCACAAGAACAGCAGGCTGAGGTCTATGCGGAAATTAAATCGCTTGAATCCAAACTCTCAGACTTGATGAAAAAATGGGAAGAACTTGAAGTAAAAGAAGAATAACCCGCCTCGAAATCTGCGTCCCTCATAAACGCAATCAATTACTAGCTTTTGATTAAGGCTATAGATCTGATAAAAATCGCTCGAGCGCTTCGTTAGTTTCTGCAGGACGCTCTTGCTGGACCCAGTGACCGGCGCCGCTAATAATTGTCGTGCCACGATAATCATCGCAGCCATTTCCAGCGCCGCTGAATAGATCCATTCCGGGCACAAAGTGCCGCACCGAATCTCTTTCTCCTCCTATAAAGCAGGCCGGCTGCTTAATTTGAAGTCCCCTTAAAGATTTGAGCTCTTCTAAGTCAATTCGCTGCGCTCGATAACGATTTAAGGGCCCTCGAAACCCGCCGCTCTCAAAGGCTTCAGCATAAATCCGCAGGTCAGAATCAGAAAGCCAATCAGGAAAAGGATCAGGCGAATCAAGGTCATCAAGCAGTAGTTTTGTCTCTGATTTCTCTTTAAGCCAATCATCTAATGGCGCATCACCGCTCAAGGAGAAGTATATTTTTCTAAGCGATTGTTCGGGATCCGCTTCCAGCTCCCGCTCGGCAACGCCCTCTTCCTGAAAATACTTTTGGTAAAAGAAACGACCCTGATAAATTTGCTCAGCAAGATCAAGGAACGACAACTCAGTGCCGGGAGTGTAGGGCACGCTCAGCCCTGCGACTGCTCTGACTCTATCTGGATGCAACAATGCGGTGTGCCAAACGATCGGGGCGCCCCAGTCGTGGCCAAAAAGCACCACAGGCTCGTCGCTTAATTGCGCAGCGACAGACGCGACGTCAGAGGCTAAATTCTTTAAAGAATAAGACGCAACGTCCAAGGGCTTGGAAGTGCCTCCATAGCCTCTGACATCCATCGCACAGACTCTGTAACCGCTCTCACTAAACTTGGATATCTGATGACGCCAGGAATACCAGAGTTCGGGCCAACCATGGACACAAAGGATAACCGGCCCCTCTCCTTCTTCCGCCACATTGATGCTGATCGGACCATTCGTAAACTCTTTAAACCTCATTTCATCCTCCATAAACCAACCATAACTTTCTAATACACTTTCTCTTTAGATTGTGTTCCATTTTATTTACTCTATCTCCGAGTTGAATGGAACGATTATTTTCTTGAAAGTCATTTCTCTTTTTTTATTGTGCGCACTCAGCACCTTGCACTTAGAAGCGTTTAGCTCTGATTCCGATGATGCTAGCTTCAACGCGACTGTCTATTTGCTGACCACCTCAACAAGCGAAAATACAACCCGAGTTCACTTAATTAACACATCCTCCAGCGACCAATCCTACTCCGGAACGCTATACGATCAGACAGGCGCGTTGCTTGGTGACGCACAAAGCCCCCTTAACTCATCACCGATTCGCGGGGGTGGACGACTTATCCTGTCTACGAAGGACATTGAGGTGATTTTTGGGGTCAGTCCGTGGGAAGGTCCAGCGATGCTAGAGGTCACGGGAAACGGAACTTTCTCGCTAATGACCAGGCTTGAAAACCCAAGCGGGTTATTCACCAATACCAACTGTGCCACAGAGAAACGACTGCTCAACGTAGAAGGAGTTAATTCGGTTGATAAAAGCTATCTTCGCTTGATCAATACGACAGACCAGGAATTGCCAGAGATCAGAGCCTCGCTTTACACGAAATCAGGTGATGTAGTTGGTGCTGCTGGAACAGTTCTAGTCGATGCCCTTGCTCCCAAAGAACAGATTTGGATTACCCAGCAAACCTTGGTCGAAAAATTCGGCCCAGATTGGTCGGAGGTAGCAATGCTCGAGATCCATGCGGGCAGCGGAGTAAAGTTAATTAACTTAAACTACAGTAGCCAGCAGGAAACCTTCTTTAACTTCTCCTGCTCAGAGGGTGGATCGGAATTAGAAAGAATTTATTTGCAGACAAGTTCGTTAAGTGAAAACGAGTCACTTTCACACATCATTAATACATCAGATATACCCCAATCGTTTCTAGGCACCCTATACAACTCCGACGGAAGCAGGTTAGGCGACGAGGATCAGGCACTTAATCTGGAACCTATAGCCCCTAAATCGAGACTGGTCCTCGACTCAGCAGACATTGAAGCGATTTTTGGCATCCCAGCCTGGGATGGGCCAGCGATTATTGAGGTCCGGGGGGATGCGGCGTTCAGCTTAGTTACAAAGCTCAAGAGCCCGAGCGGCTTGGTCAGTAACACTAATTGCGTTGCCAAAGAGCGGGTGCACAATGTTCTTGGCTACGACAAGACTGACCTAAGTTACATTCGTTTTATTAACCTCGGAGATTTTGCATTACCCGAGATTCTGGCCACTCTTTTTGATGCTGGAGGAAACAAAGTAGGTCAGGAAGATGTTAAAATTTTAGACTCTATAGCACCCAAGTCGCACGCATGGGTGTCACGAGATCAGATCGCTGATGCCGTCGGCAGCACTTGGAATGGGACCGCGACCCTAAAAGTAAGTTCGGCACCCTCAGACTTACGCCTGCTTAATCTTAACCTTGTGAACAACGAGACCTTTTTCAACTTCTCCTGCTTCGAAGCGGCCAAGAGTGCGGAAAATTTCGCTCCTGTTATTACGAACCTGTCGGACGAGATTTCTTATACTGACGGAGAGCTTTTTTCTTTTTTCGTGACTGCCTCGGACGCTAACGACGATCCAATCAATTTCGAAATACTTGGCCAGGATTCAGACCGGTTTAGCTTAGACGCTTTATCAGGACGGATTGTGTTTAGGGAAGTACCGGACCCGGAGAACCCCTCAGACGCCGACTCAAATAGCCGATACGATTTTTCAGTATCCGTTTCGGATGGGGAACTCACCAGCGAAAAGTCCTTTTCGATTTTGGTGGTCAGAACAGAGAAAGATAATGCATCTAGAAACACTTTGAGTGGATGCACCGAAGTAACTGGGCAAGATGCGTTTGGCGCGGAATTAACAAACACTATTAAATGCGAGCTAGTCAGCGCAAACTCATCGCGCGAATTTTTCGTTTATATCCCAGAGAAATATTCAACTGACCAAAACCCAGCGCCCCTATTGCTCAGCCTTCATGGATACACCAGCACCGCTCGTACCAATCTGAGCTATTCGGGGTTTCAGCAGTTAGCGGACGAGGAAGGATTCCTTGTTGTTTATCCCCAAGGCTCTATCTTGCAAACGACGCAAGAAACTCACTGGAACGTCGGTGGATGGACGGTAGGTAGCGAAACGGATGACGTGCTCTTCATCGAAGAGCTCCTGGATCACTTAGATCAAAATTTGTCGATCGATCGAAGCCGCGTCTATTCCACTGGAATGTCGAATGGGGGTTTCATGAGCTACGAACTAGCGTGTCAGTTGAGCGATCGAATTGCCGCGATTGCCTCTGTGACAGGAACTATGACGCCGCAGACGTACGCCAACTGCAAGCCCACCCGTCCCGTTTCGGTGCTACAAATTCATGGGCTTAGAGATTCTGTTGTCCCATACCGGGGGAACGGAATAATGACTCCCATCGACCAAGTGATGAGTTATTGGGCATCCGAAAATAACTGCGCGCCAGGACCTGAAATTACTCAAATAGCCGATCTTACAGAAGATGGTTTCGGAGGAAACAGGAGACAATTCTATGGTTGCGATAACAACTCATCAGTGGAACTGATTACTCTGGACGCGATGGGCCACGACTGGCCAATCGCTAATAAAATCTACCGATCTCAGGACCTCGACGCTGCATCAGAAATTTGGGAATTTTTGTCCTCTTTTTCGCTTTAGAACAACAGAACTCAAAATAAACGAGGTTGGAGCTATTAATTACTTTTTTGTTCGCCAAATCCCTGATTTAGCTCTTAACATATTGTTTTAATTAAAATTATTTTTTTGCCCAATTTTAGTTCAAAAATTGCTCGCTTCTGTATTAAAAAGTCATTAACGTGGTCCATTAAGGGGCGCCTTGCCTTATAAATAATAAAAATATAGGGACAATTCATGACTAAATTTCGATTCATTTTTATTCCGTTTGCAATTCTATCTCTGCTACTTAGTTTCTCAATCTCCGCTGACGAGAACATGGAAGAGGTTGTTGTGATGGGAAAGCCAATTAAGGCTAGCCAACAATCTGCGATTGAAGCGAAACGATTGGCAGACAACGTTGCAGACATCATTTCGGCAGACGCTGTGGGACGCTTTCCCGATCAGAATCTGGCGGATGCTCTCGGTAGAATTCCCGGCATGGGTATAGAGCGAGACCAGGGCCAGGCCCGTTACATCAGCTTCCGGGGGTCCCCCAAGAGATACACAACCACGGCATTCAATGGCATTGATGTGCCGGGAGTCGAGAACGGACGAATACCCAGATTCGACGCCTACCCTTCCGTTATTACATCACAGGTAGTCGCAAACAAAGCGATCACTGCAGACATGCCGGGTGAATCCGTGTCGGGATACATTGACGTGAGAACTTTCCAGCCCGGAGACATTGACGGGTTTAGCTTGTCTGGGGAGGTTGGCTTTGGGGAGCAGGACCTTGGCGGCGGAGATGTTGACAAAGCTAATGTCCGGATCTCCTACTCTGACGATTCCTTTGGGGTACTGGTTTATGGGTCATCCAATGGACGAGAACAGGTCACAGACAACCGTGAATATGAATATGTCGGAAGTCCTGGTCAGCTTGTTCCAGAACAACTCGAGTACAGAAACTATCTTCTTGATAGAGAAGATGAGGCATACGGTGGAACACTCGAATTCTATCTTGAAAATGGTGGCAGAGCTTTTATCTCCACAACGAATACCAAGTTCAGTGACACGGAAGAGAGAAACCACTGGTACTTTTACTTCCCATCGGGAGTTGCGGCAAATAGCGGGACCGCCGATCTTAGTGTTCGCCGCCTCCTCCAGGATGCCGATTACAGTAATGAAACGAACGTTAATACCATAGGCTTTGAGTCATCCTTCAACGATTGGGATTTTGAAGTAAGTTACAGCGACATAGAGACCAGACAAACCCTGTGGCTGCCAATTATCTTCTTGAACGCAAAAGGCGGAGATCCGGAAATAACTAACGCATCATACGATGTAACAAACGGACTCGAGCCCATCATTTCATTCGACGAGGACCTCAACGCCATTGATTTCCCGACCCGTTTGCTCATCGATGCCATCGGAGGTCTTGATATCGACAACGACCAGTTCAAGTTTGATGCATCGAAGCAGAACCAGTGGGGTGAGTTAAAGCTGGGCTTTAAGTATGATTCAAGAGACGCGCTAGGGGGCGGGGCACCGCTCGAAACCCAGGCGTCAGGGCTTACTGTTACGGTTGACGAGGTAAGAGCCGCGGCGCAAGGACCCTGGGAAACCCAATTCAATAATGATGCGGGTACCTTCTACGCTGACAATTCGGGCCTCAGAGACATTATGGAGTCCCGCGGCCTGACCAGGCCGGAGTATTCGGCAGACGAAACCCTGGTAATCGAAGAGCAGATAATTTCTGCGTACGCGATGCAGACCATCGACATGGACTGGGGAAACATCATCGTAGGCCTAAGAGTCGAGGACACCGAGTATGAGACAATCGGCCAGAAACTGGTTGGTAGCGTCGCAGAACCTTTGGCGGTGAAACAGAGCTACACCAACGTTATGCCCAGCGCACACGTTAACTGGGACATCAAAGAAGATCAGAAACTCCGTTTTTCATTTTCTACGGGAGTTAGCAGGCCTACCTATATCGAAGCCAGAGCCTCGGCATCGATCAGTGAAATAGGGCAATCAATAACAGGCGGCAACCCCTTCCTCGAAGAAGAAACTTCATGGGGAATAGACGTTGCCTGGGAGTGGTACTACAACGAAGCCAGTATTTTCTCGATTACAGCGTTCCACAGATCTATCGATAATGTGATCGCAGAAGAAACTTTGCAGGTAGATGGAACTCTCTACTCGGACATCGCCACACCAGGAGAACTCTGGGATCTGACTGGTTTTGGAAACGGAGATGATGGAAGACTCCAGGGCATCGAGTTTGCGTATATCGGACGACTAGACAACTACATTGAAGGATTCTGGTCTGGTTTCGGAATTGAAGCAAACGTAACCACCATTGATTCCGAGTACACAGCGCCGAGCGGGCTTGAATTCCGGTTGCCTGGCCAGTCAGACCTGACCTACAATGTCTCTCTGTTTTACGAAGACCATGGTCTTTCCGCAAGGTTAAGTTATCGATACAGAGACGCGTGGCAGGACGAAACCGAAACGGGTGCCGTGTTTGAGTTTACCCAAGCAATCTTCTGGGATGAGCAGGCCCGCCTGGATCTTTCGATACGTTATGATCTTGAAGACCTCATCGGCTACAAAGCGAGTGTCTTCCTAGACATGAACAACCTGACAGACGAAAACGACAGTCGTTACGCTGGCGAAAGATGGAACCCAAGCCAGAATGAATATTACGGCAGGAGGTATCTGGCCGGGATTCGTTTTAGCATGTAATCCAATTACTGAAAAAGGCCCCGTCGGGGCCTTTTTTTTATCAGTTATTTTAGACTGTTATTCAAGGGCATGTTAGTAATACGGCTGGACCGGTATATATCCTCTCATCAATGCGAAACCGGGAGCCTTGACCGCCCCCAGAACAAGAATGGGCCAACCCGCTCGCCATCACTCAAGAGTTTCAAACGAGAGAACTTTTTTCGCAATGCATTCAGCGCCACACGAGCCTCTAACTTTGCGAGCTCTCTTCCCAAGCAGACGTGCAATCCGATGCTAAAGCTCAGCTGTTTTTTTCCATTTCTTTTCACATCAAATAGATCTGGCGCCTCAAACACACTCGGATCACGATTAGCAGCGCCGTAGTGCATCATCACCTTCGTTCCTGCCGGAATAGTAACTTCGTCAATAGTTACTTCCTTGGAGGTTGTTTTAAAGAGCCCCAGCAAAGGCGGATCAAAACGAAGGCTTTCGTTAATTGCATCGTCGGTATTAATTTCATTGCTACAGAATCTTTCCCAAAGCCCCTCATGGCTGAGCAGACGCCAAACCAGATTGGAGATAAGTGAAGTGGTCGTCTCATTACCAGCAACAAAAATTTGGGTAGCTAACGCGACACACTCATCATCG
>CAJXCK010000045.1 GCA_913051785.1 uncultured Gammaproteobacteria bacterium | reverse complement strand
AAGATGGCAAAGACGCGACAAGAGGCAATAGCAGAGTTGACCTCTCCTGGAGAAACTTATGAACTCTATGAGGGGAATGTACTTGGCCGCAAATGCCTGAAATTCAAAAACGCGCCGCCAACGCTACGAGATCTTTTTCTAGAAGCCAAAAGCGAAGTCGAATTTCTCGTTTATGAGGATACCCGTCTAACCTTTGAAGAAGCTCACATCGAAGCATCAAAGATTGCCCACATCCTCATTGAACGGTACGCCATCCAAGTTGGTGATCGCGTCGCGATCTCAATGAGAAACTATCCTGAATGGATACTGACTTTCATGGCTGTTACTTCTATCGGCGGCGTCGCGGTCGCAATGAACTCTTTGTGGAAGCCTGAGGAAATGTCGTATGGGTTAACTGACAGTGGCGCAAAACTCTTGGTTGCTGATGAAGAAAGAATAGATAGGTTCAACCAAATCGAAGAAAAATTAGATATTTCGATCCTTTCCGTCAGAGCAAACAAGGAATACGCATATGACTGTTTAGAGGCGTTGTTAGAACAGACGACAGATACAGACATGCCAGAACAAAAGCCGCAGCCCGAAAGTGACGCAACCATCTTGTACACTTCAGGGTCGACCGGTCACCCGAAGGGCGTCGTCTCCTGTCACGTAAACATTATTCATGCTCTGCTGGGATGGGAGCTGGAACAGAATTGTGCTGTTGCGCTCTTAGATGAACCCCCACCGGAACCACCAAACTCGCCGGCTACACTACTCGCTGTCCCCTTGTTTCACGCGACTGGTTCGCATGCCGTGTATCTAGCAAGTTACAGGCACCAAAGAAGAATAGTCTCGATGTACAAATGGGATGTCAGAGAGGCGGCCGAAATAATCGAGAGCGAGAAAATAACATCGTTCATAGCACCAGCAGCCATGACGGGCGATCTCGTTATCGAGGCAAAAAAAACAAATCGTGATCTATCATCCTTACTATCTGTGGGAGGTGGGGGAGCTCCACGCGCTCCAGAACAAGTCAAAAGCATAGATGAATCCTTCTCTAACGCTAAGCCTGGTACTGGCTGGGGAATGACTGAGACAAACGCGATTGGAACCTCTATCGGTGGTGACGACTACGTCCTACGACCTGCTAGCTCGGGAAGATGCAGCGCTCTTCTAGAACTGAAAGTAATCGATGAAAACGGAGACGAAGTAGCTACTGGAGAACGAGGTGAGTTGCTAATCCGTGGCACTACAATATTTAAGGAATATTGGAATAGGCCGGATGCGAACGGTGAAACCTTTGTCGACGGGGACTGGATGAGAACAGGTGATGTCGCTTATCTCGACGACGAAGGATATCTGTTCGTAGTGGACAGGATAAAAGATCTGGTGATTCGAGGAGGCGAAAACATAGGCTGTGGCGAAGTGGAAGCCGCGCTCCTCGAACACCCCTCCATACAGGAGGTTTCAGTCTACGCTGTTCCCGATACCCGCCTTGGCGAGGAAATTGGCGCCACCATCTTTGCCGCTGAAAAAATAGAGCAAACCGAGTTGAACCAATTCTTATCCGCGAGGATCGCGAAATTCAAGATTCCCAGATTCCTCCACCAAGAGGATAAGCCTCTTCCTAGGACGGCATCAGGGAAAATTCTGAAACGTGAATTGCGAGACGAAGCAGAAAAACGATTGGGGCTCTCGTAATTCGCGACAAGTCCGTTGTGCTTCCTGTCGAAAAAACTAATTCCATCGACTTGTTTTGTTTACGACTATACTTTTAACAGCTGGAGGCTGATTAGTTGAAAAATAAAGATGAAATAAATGAGTCCAACCCAGAAAGTTTTGAGAGCGCAATGGAGCAACTCGAAACTTTGGTCTCAAGGATGGAAAGCGGGGAACTCTCACTGGAAGAGTCTCTAAAAGCATTTGAAAAAGGCGTTCAACTTACTCGTTTTTGTCAAGATCAATTGCAAAAGGCAGAGCTTAAGGTCCAAGAACTCAACTCCAAGGGCGAATTCATACATATAGATCAAGAAAATGAACCTTGACGGTGATCTAAAGCAATTACGACGATCAATCGATACAAAACTGGCGTCTATTCTTCCAAAAGAATCGCCAATTGCTGAACCTATGCTTAAGGCAATGAGATATGCTGTTCTGGGCGGCGGAAAAAGAATACGACCGCTTTTAACTTGCACCGTATGTTCAGCGCTGGACGGAAGGGTTGAAGACGCACTTTTACCTGGATGTGCGATAGAACTCATACATGCCTACTCACTTATACATGATGACCTTCCCGCGATGGACGACGATGATCTGCGTCACGGACGGCCAAGTACGCACAAGCAATTTGGCGAGGCAATCGCAATTCTTGCCGGTGATAGTCTTCATTCGCTCGCTTTTCAATCGATTGTACGAGCGCCAGATATCTCTCAAGACACAAAAGTCAAAGCAATCGCTGCTCTCGCAGAAGCCGCAGGTTGGCGCGGGATGTCTGGAGGTCAGTGCCTAGATATAAACTCTGAGGGAAAGAGGATCCCCATTGATCAGTTGCGTTCACTTCATGCCGCAAAAACCGGGGCTCTCATATGTACTTCTTTTCAAATTGGCGCACTGTGCGCTGGCGAGGACGAGGACTCGGAGCACTTTCGAATCCTTACCCAAGTAGGCAGAGATATAGGTCTCGCATTTCAAATCGTGGACGATATCTTAGATGTGACTTCAAATTCGGCGACCCTTGGCAAGCCCTCTCAATCCGATGAGGCAGCAGAGAAGAATACGTTTCCCCAATTGATGGGGATTGAGGAATCTCAAGTAGAAGCCAATAAGTTGCTTACTTCTTCCCTACAGCTGCTTTGTGATACCGGAATCGAAAACCCTGCCCTAGCCAGCTTGTTGCGACAAACCGTACTCCGCAAGAATTAAATCTCCTGGAAGGACTAGACCTAAGGGCAAGATTATTGCCAAGACAAAACATGCAGCTATCAAATCGTCTAGCATCACGCCGACGCCACCATGAATTTTTCGATCCGCTAACCCAACTAACCACGGTTTCCAAATATCGAAGAGCCGGAACAACAGCAACGCCAACGAGACATAAAAGATATCCCGGGGTAAGAAAGCCAGTATGAAAAGCATCGCAGCAAACTCGTCGACAACGATCCAAGACTCGTCCCCTAGTCCGGAATCACGCAAAAAATTTGAACAAATCCAGACGCTTACAGATGTGAATAGGAGAAAAAATAAGAGCTGCGAAACCATTCCCAGGCTGCTTAGGCTGAACCACCACAAGAGAGTTGCTGCTATCGAACCCCAAGTGCCCGGGCCAGGTTTTAGATATCCTACTCCAGAAAGGCTTAGCCAAAACCGAGCCAATAACACTAGGACTCAAACTCTATTGAAAAATGATCGAAGCCTCTCGGGTCTACTGCTTCACCATCAACTCTTATACCCAGCTCTTTCGTGAGCCGCCCTATTTTATCAACGGATGCTAGATCTTTCGATGATGTGAAAAGCAACTCGTAGTCATCTCCGCCAAAAAGTCCATCCTCAAGCTCAGCCGAATCACCGAGAGGGATGAGGTTCGATTCCAAAGAAGCTCCACAACAACTGCGCTCTAAAATATGATTAAGATCCTGAACAAGGCCATCCGAGATATCGATCGCAGATGAAGCTGATTCTAGATATTTACTCATGTCGAATCTTGCAGATGGCCTGTAAAAGGCTTCTTGAGTGGGCGACAGATTATGTGATTCAACAGGAACTAAATCATTCCGCCTCACACAAGCAGCGGCTGACCCCAAGGGGCCAGATACATAAATAAAATCGCCCGGCTGACCGCCTGCTCGTTGACACGCTTTGTTCTTATCAACTTCTCCGTGGACACTAATCGAGATAGACAAAGCACCTCTCGACATATTCCCGCCACACAGCGCTACGCCGATTTTATTCGCGGCACTCGAACAGCCTCGAGTAAAATCCGAAATCCAGTCAATGCCTGACTGATTGGTTCCATCGATTGTTAAGGAGACCAAACCGTATTTCGGCTGAGCCCCCATCGCTGCCAAATCAGAAAAACTGGCCATAATCGCACGATAACCCACTAAATCAGCCGGAGCATCAACCGGAAAATGTCTACCTGGCAGAAAACTATCGATGGACGAGACGATGTCCATACCGGGAGAACAAGAGACTACAGCTGCGTCATCACCTATACCCACCCTAATCCAGTCCGCCTCGGCACTTTCGGCCAAAGCTTCTTTTATCAATTCAATTACCTGAAATTCTTTCAATCAAAGATCTCTGTTGTCTAACTCCGTATCTCGGTATCGCTTGCAAAGGCGATCAAGAACTCCATTTACAAATTTATGAGCCTCTTCAGCTCCAAAAACTTTCGTTAGCTCCACATATTCGTCAATAACTACTTTAAAGGGGACGTCATGCCTATACTGTATTTCGGTCGCAGCAAGTCGTAAGACTCCTCTCTCAAGAAAATCCAATTTATCCACCGGAATATCCAAAAAAGGTTTAATCGTCTCATCGAGCTCCGATTGCTGTGAGGACATTTTTCTAAAAACATCTGAAAAAAAAGCCTTATCGCCTTTACGCAAGCTGTTGTCTAGAAAATCTTTCTCTATCTGCGCTCGAGAAAGGCCAGATATTTGGGACTGGTAAGCTGCCTGCACTAAAGCTCTTCTAGCCCTTCTCCTCCGCCAGATCCCCGATTTAGGGTGATCTTCGTACATTAGGCTGGGCGCAAAAGGAGACGTAAATCCGAACCGAACATTTTCCGCTCCGTGACTTGAGCAGGTAAACCATCGTGGATTGAAACAATATCCAAATCAGTCAACCGCCTGGATTCTTTACCCAATAATATCGGTGCCACGTAACTTACCCATTCATCCCATAAATCTCTTTTCAAGAAACTGGACACAACCTTTGCACCCGCCTCCACTAGTACGTCATTACAATCGAGTAGCGCCAGAAGCTTTAAAAGGTTTTCTAGATCTCTCGGCCCATTGGGAATCACTCCATCCGCTTTCTCTAATTCACTAGGCGAGAGTGACCCGAAACACTCAATGCCGCTGTTAGAAACCACAAGTGTTGGCGCACCATCGGTCAAAACGTTTGCATCTCTTGGCGTGCGGAATCGCGAGTCCAAGATAACTCTAATGGGCTGCCGAACACTTTTGAATTCAGCCGTTCTTAGGGTGAATCGCGGATTGTCATGCAAAACTGATCCAACCCCTGACACAATGGCATCGCTCCTCGCTCGCCAATATTGGACATCCGCTCTTGCTTCTTCTCCCGTGATCCACTTGCTCTCCCCTGAGGCCATCGAAATTGCACCGTCTATACTGCTGGCCGTTTTAATTCTTACAAATGGTCTTTTCTGGGTCATCCTAGTCTGAAAAGACTCAATCAATTTAAGGGCCTCCGGCATATTTTCCGCTTCAACTTCGATGCCCGCGTCTCTCAGCAAGATAACACCCTTACCCGATACGAGAGGATTTGGATCCAAATGACCAATAATGACTCGCCTGACTTTCGCCTGGATTAGCGCTTCAACACACGGTGGAGTTTTGCCCTGGTGAGCACAGGGCTCAAGGCTTACATAAACAGTAGCACCTTCTGGGCTCTCTTTAGCAGAGGACAGCGCGTTTATTTCAGCGTGTCCTTCTCCTGCTTTTTGATGAAAACCACGTCCGATTATGCAACCGTTTTTCAGGATCAAACAGCCCACTGGCGGGTTAGGCGCGACGGTCATCAGACCTTTTTTAGCCAATTCAATCGCCGCTGATAAAAACAACCGATCGGATTCTTTCACGTCGCTACTCTAATTTCTCAACTACGTCAGCGAAATCCTTTACGTCCTGAAAATCGCGGTAAACGGAAGCAAAGCGCACGTACGCAACAGGATCTAATGACTTCAGCTCATCCATGACAAGCTCTCCAAGTGACAAAGCTGGAACCTCACGATCGCCTTGAGAACGCAGAGTATACTTAATGTTTGAGATGGCAGTTTCTATCTCCTCTTCCCCAACAGGTCGCTTTTCCAAGGCTTTAATAAATCCAGCGCGCAGTTTCTTTTCGTCAAAATCCTCTCTGCTCCCGCCTCGCTTTATTAGCTTAGGCATACTTAGCTCGGGATATTCAAACGTATTGAACCTCTCGCCACAACTAGAGCAAGCCCTCCTACGACGCACCGCATCTCCATCATTCACTAGCCGCGAATCAACCACTTTGGTGTCCTGCTCGCGGCAAAATGGACAATGCACTTGCTAAACCTCTTTATAAACCGGGAACCTATTACAAAGCTCAATCACCTCACGTCGCACTGTATCGATCTTCTTCTGGTTTTCTATATCGCCAAGGACACTGGTCATCCTGTCTACCAGCCAGTTGCACTCAGAGGCTCCAAAGCCGCGCGTGGTAATCGCAGGGGCTCCAATCCTGATACCACTTGTGACAAACGGTGACTTCGGGTCATTAGGCACTGCATTTTTGTTCACCGTAATATTGGCGTTGCCCAAAGCATAATCTGCTGCCTTTCCCGTTAGTCCCTTAGACACCAGGTTAAGCAAAAACAAGTGGTTGTCTGTTCCTCCGGAGACGACGTCATATCCACTAGCGAGGAGCCCTTCTGCTAAAGTTCTGGCGTTCTGGATGGTTTTTTCCTGATACGTGACAAAACTGTCTGCCATAGCCTCTTTAAAACAGACAGCTTTGGCAGCAATTACGTGCATCATGGGGCCACCTTGACTACCGGGAAAAAGTGCAGAGTTGAGTTTCTTCTCTATCTCCTCATTCGACTGCGCAAGTATTATTCCACCCCTAGGACCCCGCAAAGTCTTATGCGTGGTTGAGGTCACCACATCAGCGTAGGGCACTGGGTTGGGATAGTGACCAGAGGCGACCAAGCCCGACACATGTGCCATATCAACCAAAAGATATGCGTCAACGGAGTCCGCAATTTCTCGAAATCGTGACCAGTCGATTACCCTCGAATAAGCCGAGAAACCAGCGATAATCAATTTTGGCTGGTGCTGATGAGCTAGCCTCGCTACATCTTCATAATCTATTAGACCAGTATCAGCATCTACTCCATACTGGACTGATTTATATAGCTTCCCAGAAAAATTTACCGAAGCTCCGTGAGTCAAATGACCACCGTCAGCGAGACTCATCCCCAAAATCGTATCTCCACCGTTCAAAAGAGCTAGGCAGACCGCTGCATTTGCTTGAGAACCAGAGTGTGGTTGAACGTTCGCATAATCAGCGGAAAAGAGTTTCTTAGCTCTTTCAATTGCCATGACTTCTATCTGATCCACATACTCGCAACCCCCGTAGTACCTCTTTGAGGGATAACCTTCCGCGTATTTGTTTGTGAGCACTCCTCCCTGGGCCGCCATCACAAGCGGACTGGCGTAGTTTTCGGATGCGATTAGCTCTATGTGCTCTTCTTGTCGGACGGATTCGGCAGCGATCACATCAAAAACTTCAGAATCTAGCTCGAACGGGTATTCGGATTGTGCGAACATTTTTTTTCCTTTCTTGACTGCCCGCATTCTATCCCAAAGAGAGCGCCACATAGATCGAAAATTATCAGAAGTTAATGAACAAAAATTTTCCTTTCCAATTTTATTCAGCAAAACCCCCTAAAAATCCGAAAACAATAGAGTTTAGTCAAAGGAGCTTCTAGACTAATCCCTCTTCGATTTTGGAATTTACAACAAGCAGCATTTACCGCAAATGATGAAATGTCTGAGGCGCTCATTGACCCTTTAAAGAGCTGCAACGTCACTAAATAGATTTCGACGACTCCAGGCATATGTGCAGAGATGCGTTGCTGAAGTATTCAACGAAAGGAAAATAAGGATATTGCATTGGCACAATACGTTTTCACTATGCAAGGGGTGGGAAAGGTTATTCCGCCCAAACGAAAGATCTTAGACAATATAAATCTCTCGTTCTTTCCAGGCGCCAAAATCGGGGTACTTGGCCTGAATGGCTCTGGAAAGTCTTCGCTTCTCAAAATCATGGCGGGAATTGATGAGGAGATAGAGGGAGAGGCCCGTCCTCAGACAGATATAAAGATCGGTTATCTTGCTCAAGAACCTGAACTTGACGAGTCGACTGATGTACGAGCCAACGTAGAAAAAGGGGTTCAAGAAGTTGTTGATACCCTAAAAGCTTATAACCAGATTTCTGATCGCTTCGCAGAGCCAATGAACGATCAGGAAATGAACCAACTCATCGAGGATCAAGGGAAGCTTTCCGAGAAAATAGATGCTCTAGGAGGCTGGGAGATAGAACGCAGATTAGATATCGCTGCTGATGCGCTTAGACTCCCAAAATGGGACGTGCGAGTAGAAAATTTGTCTGGTGGAGAAAGGCGAAGAGTAGCGCTTTGCTCTCTTTTACTATCAGAACCGGACATGCTCTTGCTAGATGAGCCGACAAACCATCTGGATGCGATTAGCGTCGCCTGGTTGGAAAGATTCCTTGACGATTACAATGGCACAGTAGTTGCTGTCACCCACGATCGCTATTTTCTTGACAACGTAGCCGGCTGGATACTTGAATTAGATAGAGGGCGTGGTCTGCCATACGAGGGCAATTATACCGACTGGCTCGAAACAAAGGAAAAGCGACTAGAACAAGAAGCTACACAAGAAAAGGCAAGACAAAAAACAATTGCATCTGAGCTTGAGTGGGTTCGAGCTAATCCGAAGGCAAGGCAAGCGAAAAATAAAGGTCGACTTGCGAGGTTCGATGAGTTGGTGCAAAAAGAGGAGGAACAAAGGCAGGAGACTACCGAGCTCTTTATCCCAACCGGTGAGCGGCTCGGGGAGAAAGTTATCGAAATCAACGGAATCACCAAGAGTTTTGATGAAAAGTGTCTGATTGACAATTTTAGCGCGCTTATTCCTCGCGGTGCGATCGTCGGAATTATCGGAGGAAATGGAGCGGGTAAATCCACCTTTTTTAAAATGATCACCGGAAACGAGGAACCGGACAAAGGATTTATCGAATTAGGACCTACAGTAACAATCGCCTACACGGATCAAAGCAGAGCTTCTCTCGATAGCAAGAAGACAGTTTGGGAAGAAATCTCAGATAGTCAGGACATCATTAAGATAGGGAAGCATGAAATCTCTACAAGAGCTTACGTAGGCCGTTTCAATTTCAAAGGCACTGATCAGCAGAAACAAATTGGCTCCTTATCCGGCGGAGAGAGAAATCGTGTCCACCTTGCAAAGACCCTCCGTGAGGGAGCCAATGTTCTGCTATTGGATGAACCGACTAATGACCTTGATGTCGAGACGCTCAGAGCATTAGAGGAGGCTATACTATCTTTTGCTGGCACTGCATTGATCGTATCTCATGATCGCTGGTTCTTGGATAGAGTTGCAACTCACATCATTGCTTTCGAGGGCGATAGCCATTTAGAAATGATCGAGGGTTCTTATTCTGAATATGAAGCAGATCGGAAAAAACGCCTTGGTGATCTCGAGCCAACTAGAGTTAAGTACAAGCCAGTCAATCGTTAGTGCACTAACCAAAACCCAGAACCTTGATCGCCTCGAATAAGTTCTTTGCTGCAAAAATCTCCATCCCGTCCTGATCTCGTTTCGGGGAATTTGCCAGTGGAATCAAAGCTTTTTTAAAGCCGTGTTTTTGCGCCTCACGAAGTCTCTCCTGCCCATTGGCGACGGGGCGCAATTCCCCGGTCAATCCAATCTCCCCGAATATTACGCAATCTTCAGGGATTAACTTATTCTGGTAGGAGCTTATTATGGATATCAGGAGAGCCAAATCCGGCGCCGTCTCACTAATTTTCACTCCACCCACCACGTTGGCAAAAACGTCCCAATCTATCAGGCTAATCCCAGTATGCCGATTCAGTGCTGCCAGATGCATTGATAAACGATGATGGTCTAAACCCAAGCAAACCCGCTTTGGCTGCGAGACGCTTCTATCCACAAGAGCCTGTATCTCAATAAGCATGGGGCGCGTGCCTTCCCAGATTACAGTAATCGCACTACCAGGAGCGGATGACTCGCCTTTCTCTAGGAAAATCGCAGATGGATTAATGATTTCTTTCATCCCATGCTCGGTCATGGCGAAAACACCAAGCTCGTTCACAGCACCAAATCGATTCTTGATAGCCCTAAGCGTTCGAAACCGAGATGCGGCAGGCGACTCAAGCATCATGAAACAATCAATCATATGTTCCAAAACTTTGGGACCTGCCAAACCGCCTTCTTTGGTTATATGACCAACGAGCACAATCACCACTCCTCTCGTCTTAGCTAGACGAGTAAAATAAGCGGCAGTCTCCCGAACTTGACTAAGACTTCCAGGAGTCGAGTCTAAGCTTTCAAGTTGCATAACTTGGATAGAATCAATAATTACCACGTCAGGCGAATGTTCTGAGATGTGGTTTGCTATAGCTTGGGCTCTAGTCTCGGTAGCCACACTGAGCCCCTCTGCTGAGAGCCCTAGTCTCCGGGCTCGAATAGCTAACTGCTCGAGGGATTCTTCACCAGTGACGTACAATACCTTCTTTGTTTCTTTTATTTTCGCTAGCGCTTGCAAGAGAAGAGTACTTTTCCCAGCCCCAGGATCTCCCCCCAAAAGTACTACAGAGCCTTCTATAAAACCTCCTCCCAGCACCCTATCAAACTCAGAAAAACCAGTGAAAATCCTCGTCTTTTCAGACAGCTCTACTTGGTCTAGGTCTGATATGAGCGATGGAGCGTTCGCATAACCAAAGCCGGAGTCTAATTGTGAGGTCGATTTATCGATGGTTGGCGCGAGATACTGCTTGAGAGTATTCCACGCACCACAGGAGCCGCACTGCCCTTGCCACTTAGTGTGGTCCGCACCGCAATCCTCGCAAACAAAATAGATCTTATTCTTCGATTTGGGCATACCAAAAGGACGTTCAGCGTCAGAACGCGTCGTTGTACATTTCGTGCGCTAGGTCTTCAAATTTTGTTAAGTGCTCGGTGAACTTCAGTTTTAATCGACCTATCGGGCCATTTCGTTGTTTCCCAATTATGATCTCTGCTATCCCAAGATCCTCAGTGTCTTCGTTATAAACTTGGTCTCTATATATAAACAGGATGACATCAGCATCTTGTTCAATAGCGCCTGATTCCCTCAAGTCTGCATTAAGAGGTCTTTTGTCGGGCCGAGACTCCAACTGTCGATTTAATTGTGAGAGGGCTACCACAGGGCAGTTCATCTCTTTTGCCAAAGCCTTTAGGCCCCTCGAAATTTCAGAAATTTCATTAACCCTGTTTTCGTTCGGTGTGCCGGTCCGCATGAGTTGTAAATAATCAACAACAATCAAATCTAAGCCCCCGGTTTCTCTCGAAACCCGCCTGGCTCTCGATCTCATCACGGCGGGCGTGAGTGCGGCGGTATCATCAATATAAAATTTCTTATTTTTTAATTGGCTGACAGCTCCGGTAAATCTAGTCCAGTCGTCGTCCTGCAAATCACCATTTCGCAGGTGAGTTTGATCGATACGCCCCAGACTCGAAATCATGCGTAGGATGATCTGTTCGGCTGGCATTTCCATACTGAACACAAGAACTGATTTGTCAGACATAGCCGCGTACTCCGCAATGTTAATCGCGAAAGCAGTCTTACCCATAGAGGGCCTAGCCGCGACTACGACCAGATCAGCCTTTTGTAGACCAGAGGTTCTCTGGTCAAGATCTTTGAAGCCTGTGGCGATCCCTGTGATCGCGCCCTTTGATTCAGATAAGATTTCTATTCGTTCGACCGCTCTAGTAAGAAGTGAATCGATTCCCATTGGACCATCTACTGAGCCCTCTCTTTCTGAAATACTGAATATCGCTTGCTCGGCCTTCTCAAGAAGAGTTTCACTGTCTTTTCCCTCTGTCGAGAACGCCGAGTCGGCAATCTGGTTAGCAGCACCAATTAACTGCCTTAGCACGGAACGCTCTCTAATTATTCTCGCGTAAGCTAAGACGTTCGAAGCCCCCGTCGACGATTCCGCAAGCTGCCCTAAGTATTCAATTCCTCCTGCTTTCTCTAAGATTGCTTTCGATTTTAGCTTTTCTGATACTGTTACAGCGTCTAGAGCTTCATCTTGATTGGCAAGCTCAATCATGGCTTGGTAGATGAGTTGATGTTGGTTTCGATAAAAGTCCGATGGTTGCAGTATGTCCACAAGATCGAACCAATGCTGGTCGTTAAGCATTAGTCCACCTAAAACTGACTGTTCCGCCTCTTGGGAGTTCGGCGGTAGCTTGATAGCCGTTGCAGTACTTTGAATATTATCCTGGAGGGATTCAGCCATTTATCTGTATCGTCTCGCGTTCATCTGTGCCACATCCGGAAGACCAGTAGCAAGACAGCTAGATTGTTCACTTACAATTAGAAAAGCAAGTCGCTTTTTGAATGATCTAAAGACTACTCTGCTACCACATGAAGGTAGATCTTTGCTGTCACATCTGAATGTAACTGGATATCAACCTCATACTCACCCAAAACTCTAATAGCTCCATCTGGCAATCTTACTTCGCTTCGCTGAACCTCCAGACCTTTAGAGACCAGTGCGTCTGCTATGTCCTGTGTGCCTACTGAACCAAATAGCCTATCCTCTTCTCCAGCCTTCACCTGCATTGTTAATAAGTATTCATTGAGAGCTTCCGCTCTTTCCTTTGCCGCCGACAATTTCTCGTTTGCGGCATCCTCTAATTCTTTTCTTCTCTCTTCAAATACGGCCCGATTTGAGTCGTTAGCCTGAACCGCTTTTTTTTTCGGAAGAAGGAAGTTTCTAGCGAAACCAGATTTTACAGAAACCTCATCTCCCAAGTCTCCAAGGTTATTCACCCTTTCCAATAGGATCACGTTCATCCTTTTCCTCTACTTATGTTGATCGGTGTAGGGAAGCAAAGCCAAGTAACGGGCTCGTTTAATCTCCCTCGTTATATTTCTCTGGAACCTGGCACTCGCCCCTGAGATCCTGCCCGGAATAAGCTTGCCAGTTTCTCCAATGAAGGGCTTCAAGGCGTCTAGATCCTTATAATCGATCGGAATCTCTTTCAGCTTAACCGTCGCTCTTCTAACCCCTCTCATTCGACTGCCTCCTCTGTCTTGGCATCTTCGTTTTCTACACCGGAATCCTCTGCCGCGGAGTCATCTGTCTCAGTTACTCCCGTTGGACCGTGATCACTCGTCTCTTCCGCGTCCCCTTGAACGCTCTCAGCAGCGGTCTCTGTCTCCGGCTGCACGGGCCTATCAACACCTACTTTATTACGCTGCTCTCGCTCCCTGTCTCTTTCTTTTTCGCGAAGCTCCTCTTCATAGAGTTTGGAATTCCCTATGATCGCTTCCTTTCGCTTGATGGTGAGTGTTCTTATAACAGCGTCATTGAATCTGAAAGCGCTTTCCAACTCATCCAACGTGTCTTGGCCCACTTCAATATTAAAGAGTGCGTAGTGAGCTTTGTGGATCTTATCAATTGGATACGCTAATTGCCTTCGTCCCCAATCCTCGGATCGGTGAACTTTGCCGTTTCCCTTTTCTATCATGGAGTGGTATCTCTCAATCATTCCAGGGACCTGATCACTTTGATCGGGATGAACTAAAAAGACTATTTCGTAATGTCGCATCGTTTTTTTCCTCATGGTAATCGGTGTTTATTTCCGATTGTTTCCCAGTGTTTGAAGGCTGTCTTCACACTGGTGAAACAAGAAAACCGCGTTGGCGATAGCTACTAGCGGCCTGCAATCTTATTCGCCCCACCATTTACTTGCAACAATAATAGCGTTAAGCGCTTTCAAGAATTCGGACTCTGTGCTGTCTTGCGCCGGAGCTCGAACAGAAGTATGCCTGTGGCTACCGAGACGTTCAGACTCTCTACTGTGCCAAACATAGGGATGCTAACCATCTCGTCGCATAGTTCTTTGGTAAGCCGCCTCAGACCCTTCCCTTCATCTCCGACAACCAGTGCTACAGATCGATTATCTATATCAGACTCCCAAATCGATTCTCCCGCCGCATCAGCTCCAATTATCCAAACTTCTTTTTCTTGAAGCCATTTTAAAGTCCTCGCCAAATTACCTATCTCAGCTATTGTCAGTTCTTCAAAACCACCCTGAGCAACCTTCATGACCGTGGAACCTACCGGGGCAATTCGCCTTTTAGGCAAAAGCACAGCGTCAACCCCCGCAGCATTTGCTGATCGCAAGCATGCGCCTAAATTCCGAGGATCGGTCATGCCATCTACTATGAGTATTAACCTTGACAGGTCTCCCTGCTCAAACCAGTCCTTAAAATCTCGCTCGTTCATTAACTTTATGGATTGCATTTCTAGCAATACGCCCTGGTGATTGACCGCAAGGTCTTTCTTTTCGAACCAATCTTTCGGGACAACTTGATATCGAACCTGGCGATCTCTTGATAACCCGATCAGCTCATTTATCCGCGCATCTCGCCGACCTTGCGAAACGTACAAGCAACGCGGCGAGGTGGCTACATCCCTTAAAACGGAACGAACGGCGTGTATACCTACTACTCTTTCCATAACGTCACTCATTTCTTTTTTCGACGCCGATTCACACTGCCTTTTTTGTTAAATCTAGTAACATTCTTTGCTAAATCTAGTGAGATTCGACCCCTTGGCCCCTGAATATCGACAACACGAACCTTAAGTTTCTCGCCTAAAACATACTCTTCATTGCCCTTCGAACCTACTAGAGACATCCTTTCTTTGTCGAAGATGAAGTAGTCTTCCCCCAACTGAGAGACGTGAAGAAGTCCATCAACAAAATATCCATCGAGTTCGATAAACAAGCCAAATTCGGTAACAGATACGATCGTACCAGTCACCTTTTCTCTCACCTGCTGCTCAACAAGTTCACATTTGATCCAATCTAAAAGCATTCTTTCTGCTCTTTCTGCGCGCCTCTCCAGTTGTGAACAATCTCGGCCTAATTCAATCAGTTGCTCCTTGTCATCCTTTTCTGAATTTTGACTTTCTAAAATGCTCTTTATCTTCCGATGAATCGTAATGTCTGGGTACCTCCTTATCGGACTAGTGAAATGAACATAGCCTTCTAAGGCTAGACCAAAATGTCCCTTTCCACTCGGTTCGTATGCTGCTTGAGACATACACCGCAACACCATCCGCTGCAAGACATTGCTCTCTTCTGCTGCTGGGAGAGCTTCCAACAGTGCCTTTATATCAGCCGTCGCTATTTCATCATCGGGCCATGGATGATTTACGAAGGCTTGAAAATTTCTCAATTCAAGCAGTTTTGATTGGGCTGGCGGCTCATGAATTCTAAATAACGCTAAGCTCTCGCTCTCCTCGATCAATTTTGCTGCACAGACATTTGCGCAAATCATTGACTCCTCAATGATCCTGTGTGAAGTCAACCTCTCAACTAACCGGAACTCTGTAACCTTACTTCCAACTAATACCGGCTTTCCTTCTCGCGTTTGAAAATCTAACGCGCCTCGCGATTCACGTTCGATCATTAGTGCTTTATAAACACCTACGAGATGATCTAGAGATTCCAATTGGTCTTCCCCTAGAAGCGTTTCCAAGGAACTACTCCCTTTTTTATCGATATAGTGCTGAACTTCTTCATAAGTCAGCCTTGCTCGTGAACATATAAGCGCTTGATGAAACGTGAAACTTTGTATTCTTCCGTCCGAAGTGATCTTAATGTCCACCACTAAAGACAAGCGGTCTTTCCCGGGTTGCAAAGAGCAAATGCCATTTGATAGCGCCTCAGGGAGCATCGGAAAAACCAGACCCGGGAGATATACAGAAGTTCCTCTTCGCCTCGCCTCGTCATCTAAGGGCGTGCCAGGGCTCACATAAGCCGAGACATCGGAGATTGCTACAACCAGCCTCCAAAGATTATCGCTATGAAGGAACTCGGCAAAGACTGCATCGTCGAAATCTTTAGCATCCTCTCCATCTATCGTAATAAACGGAATATTCGTCATGTCTTCCCGAGACGATAAGTATCGACTTTCATCTAGGTATTCGGCATTTTGATAAGAAGAGGATATCTCGGCAGGCCAAATAGTCGGGATGTTAAGATCTTCTGAGATGGCGATCGCCTTCGATTCGATATCGGACTCGCCGTCAATGCGACTCATAAATTTCGCGACATCATTACCTCGAGGGTCATGAACTAGATTGAAGCGCACAAGATCTCCGGCTACAGCTTTAACCGGCAAGCCTGTAATCCTAAACTCTCTAGCAGGATCCGATCTAAGTGTTGCTACAACCAGCTTCCCCCTTTTTTCTATCAGAAAACCAACAGTTGGACTGCCCTTCGGATTGCCAACTGTTCGTATTTTTTGACCGGAATATTTTAGGAGATCAGCGGATGGAGATCCTGAGGGATGGCTGTCAATAACATATTCGAACTCATCGAAGCTCTTTCGCTCAACATCGCCCTCCATAACCAAGGATAGTAATTCCCTTCTTAAATCCTTTATGTCTGCGACCGTTAGCCCTTGAGTTTGATTGATAATTTCCTTCCATGAAAGTGATTCTCCAGTTGAAGCAAACAGTCTCTTAATATGATGGCGGTAATCCATAAGAACAGCATACTGGTAAAGATATTTTTGACCATCTGGTTTGACAGCGTTATTGACCCTTGCGTATGGTTTGTCCTCTTGCCCAGGTGGTGAAATTGGTAGACACGCTAGCTTCAGGTGCTAGTGGGGGCAACCCCGTGGAGGTTCAAGTCCTCTCCTGGGCACCATAGCTCAACTTGCTGCACACAGGTGGGCTGTAGTTTAGTGGAGATTCGCCCACGCCTATTAAAACCTGCCCTATCACAGGTAATGTGGCCACAGACTCAAACTGGTCAAAAGGCAAACGCACCAGTTGCAACTGAAACGAGCGTATGATGAAACATAACAAGATTTTTAAGCTAGCTGATTCAGAAAGGCTGACTGGAAAGAGCCTTGGAGTAAGTCCGTGGGTCTTTATAGATCAAACTCAGGTAAATATCTTTGCCGAAGTAACACGATGGAGAACTCCAGGGCACTGTGATCCCGAGTATGCTTCCAACACGAAGTACGGTGGGACACTAATTCATGGATTTCATGTCATAAGCCTGCTCAGCCACTTCTTTAAGAGTGCTGATTTATGGCCGGAAGATGGCCAAGATCCATTGAATTACGGAATCGACAAGGTCAGGATCCTTAAACCGATAATCATTGGCGAAGGTGTGCGCTTAAGATCCCATATTTCCCTTATTGAGGCCGTTCCGAAGAAGGAAAAAGACAAGCTCGTGAAAACCAAGCATGAGATTGAGGTTCAGCATATTGAAGGTTTCGCAATTTACGCTGAGTACCTAACTTATTGGCACGCGGTTTAATCTTCCTGCGAATAGCTATCCCTTCTACCCTCAATTGATGACCCGGCCGCTTTTCCAGCGACGAAACCAAGTCGAGAACCTGTTTGGTCTGATTGCCGGCTTGCTCTTCTGTACGCTACGGCGGATGTGCAAAACCTGGTTAGTTCCCGATGATTACCCTGAAAACCCGTCGCTTCCTTTACTGCTTTAGCCATTTTGTCATAGAGGCTAGTGGCACTGGCAACAGGCAGCCAGCTGTCTTTTAAAGCCAAAACCAACTGGCCGCTGTCCCTATCTCGAAAGGCGAAAGCACGTTTCCCTCTCTCTAAATCCGAAGCCAGAACAACTTCAATATCATCTGAACTCAGCCTTTCCTCAACATGCTCTGCACAGTCTCTCGCCAATCCCATCGAAGCCGCATTGGAGAAAGAAAACCAAGATATAGTTAGGAAAAACAAGAGCGAGCGGCGGACAGTCATTATGGGATTCTCTAGAACCAATTCTTTTTAAAGATACTGGCTGCCTTGTGAAAAAAGTATAATAGCTTTTAAACCGAAGATGCCTAAGAGCTTTTGCAACGCAACAACCTAAATCACCTGGAATTCACAATGTTCCCGAGAACCTGAATGGGTACACCTATAGCTGAACAACCATGATCCACCTAAATCTTCTTACGTTCTTTTCTCTCATCTTGCTCACCCCGACGATGAGCAATGCTATTGAGTCCCTTGGTTTCAAACTAACCGATCAATTGGACGAAGTAGAGGTGAGAATTTACGAGCGGCACCTCCTTGCAAGCGTCGACGTCGATGGTTCTTTTAAGGATGCTGGAAACGCAGCATTCCGACCCTTATTCAGATACATCAGCGGCCGTAATGCAGACAACCAGGAGATAGCTATGACGGCCCCGGTTATCCAGAGCGCCTCGACGAAAGAAGACGCAGCCTGGAGAGTTTCTTTTGTTATGCCTGCATCACTTCTGAAATCAGGAGCGCCGCTCCCCGACGCGGAGCAGGTGGCAATTGAGGAGAGATCCGAGCAACTCATAGCTGCACTACCCTACAACGGAAGCTGGAGAATCAGCCTCTTTGAAGAGCATAGGGAGAAGCTTATCCAACGGTTGCAGCAATCGCCTTATTCTGTGTGCGGAGAAGTTATGTGGGCTCGCCACAACGCTCCCTTCACTCCATGGTTTCTGAAAAAAAATGAAGTCCTGATTCCTGTGTGTAGGGATTAGGATACGATCCGATCACCATGGCAGCTCGGCATGCGATAGAGTCAGGAACTTCCCGCTATCCCCAGAGTGCAACGAAGAAATTAAAGAGCTCAGTTTACTCGCGCACTCTACAGGAGTCTGCGCTCTGGAGCTGCGCTGGCCAAGAAACCGTTTAGAGAGATTTGAAATCGTCGTCCCTGGATGTACAGCGACGACTATTGGCGGCTTCGCCCATCTAGAGGTTTCTATTGAGATCGTCTTGATCGCCATATTCAGGGCCGCTTTTGACATTCTATAGCCGTACCAGCCACCGCTCCTATTATCTTCAATACTTCCGACTTGTGCGGATAAAAAAGTTACTTTTGCACTATCGGTCTGTTTGATCATCTCAGAAATTTTGGAAAAAAATAGGAGTGGCCCTGCCGCGTTTAATTGAAAGGATTTAAATAAATACTCCTCAGAAACAACCGATATTTTTTTCTCTGGCCGATGCAATGAGTCATGAAGAAAACCGGAGCAGAAAACCACAATTTTGGGCCTCAGTTCTAGCTCTGATAAAAACGTCACGCATTTAGTCACGGATCGTTCATCTTCATAGTCTAGAAGCATGTTGATAGCACCCTCAGGTCCTTTAAAGCCTGTTCTTCGATG
>CAJXCK010000044.1 GCA_913051785.1 uncultured Gammaproteobacteria bacterium | reverse complement strand
ATGTCTGTCCATCCCGGGGGTACACGACACAGTAAAACGGAGCGATAGAATTAATATTTCAGCAAAATCAATAGACGGCTCGACACTTGAAATGGAGGCTGAAGGCATGCTTGCGATCTGTATTCAACATGAGTGCGACCACTTGGACGGCATCCTGTTTATTGACCATCTTTCAAGTCTGAAGAGAAAACGCATTAACGAGAAGCTCAAAAAAGCTCCTGAGTTATAGAGTTAGAGTTTTGAGAATAATTTTTGCGGGCACTCCGAAGTTTGCAGCGATCATATTGGAAGGACTAATCAAAGAAGGGCTCAAACCCGATTGCGTATTGACCCAGCCCGACAGGGGGCAGGGCAGAGGTCGCAAGGTCAAAGTCAGTCCCGTGAAACAGGTTGCGATCGACTCTGAGATAGATGTCCTCCAACCTTTTGGGCTCAAAGATGACGCGATCAAATTAAAGATTAAGGCTATGGCGCCTGATGTTCTGGTGGTTGCTGCTTACGGCTTAATATTGCCTAAAGAGATCCTATGCGCACCAAGGTTTGGATGCATTAATGTTCACGCGTCTGTTTTACCAAGATGGCGAGGAGCAGCTCCAGTCGAGAGAGCAATCCTGGCAGGCGATCAAACCACCGGCATCTCTATAATGCAGATGGAGGAGGGGCTCGATACAGGCCCAGTTTTTGCGTCTAGCTCGACTGGTATTGTTCGAGGGGAGAGTGTCAGTGGATTAGAGGCGCGCCTAGCATTTATGGGATCCGACCTGCTTAATAAGGTCCTAAGACATTTACCCGGGTCAAAATCAAAACAGGAGGAAGAGTTGGCGACTTATGCCTCAAAACTAACTAGTGAAGATAGAAAAGTTGATTGGTCGCAATCGACTGATAAGATCTTTAGGCAGATATGGGCGTTGAGCGAGCGTATTCCGGTTACAATGGAAATAAATAACCGAAGGATTCAAATCCTCGAAGCGGTTCAAGTCGACGAATATAAGGCCCAAGAGTTAGATTCACAGATGGTCGGGGGCATACTTCGCATCGATAAAAGCGGCATATTCATAAGGTGTAAGGATGGTGTGCTTAATCTCACCAAACTGAGAATGATCGGGGGCAAAGGGGCGATTCTGAGCCCCTCATCAGCATTGAACGGTTTTCCTCATATCTTCAATAAGGGCGCCATTATAAAAAATATCAACCAGCCTGAATAAAAAATGGCTAATGAAAATCTAGGCGGCCCTCGAGTTAGAGCGAACGCAGTCTGGTCCCTCCAACAAATTACAGAGCACCAGAGGACATTGGATTGGATTATTGCGAACAAAGCTAGTTGGCTAGAGACCCCTTTTGGGTCTCAGCTAATCTATGGAACTGTACGCCATTACTATTCGCTGGCAACGTTAATTGAACCCCTGCTAGAAAAGCCGCTCAGGCCTAAAGACAAAGACCTATTTCATCTATTATTAGTTGGCGCTTACCAGCTTTTACATATGAAGCTTCCGGCCTACGCATCAATAAATGAGACCGTTTCTGCATGCAGGCTTCTCGGAAAAAATTGGGCAAAGGGTCTTATCAATGGAGTGTTGCGAGAAGTGGACCGCCAAAATAAAGACAAGTTAGCCTCAAACTTATCGAATCAAAACCACCCAGCATGGTTTTTGGAGAAAGTAAAAACGCAATACCCAAAACAATGGGAGGCGATATGTTCAGCTAATGACCAGCAACCAGCCATGGCAATCCGAGTTAATTCGTCCAAAACATCGTTGGACCTTTATTGCGAGAAACTTAACAAAACAAATATCCAATTTAGCGAGGCCAGATCAGAACATGGGGTGATTCTTCAAGAACCAGTACCGTCTAGAACATTACCAGGCTGGCTTGAAGGAGAAGCCTCATTACAGGACCTAGGCGCTCAGTATGCGGCGCCACTTCTAATGAATGCTCTCTCCAAGGATACGAATACACCCACAATTCTTGATGGCTGCGCAGCCCCTGGCGGGAAACTAAGCCATTTGAATGAGCTATTAGGCAATAAATTCGCATCCTACAAGTTGATTGCCGTTGAGAAGGATAAGAAGCGGCTCGCGGTGACAAGAGATTTAGTGGCAAGAAGTCAACAGGGCAAAATAGACAATATCCTTTTTATAGAGGCTGATTCGACAAAGCCAACACAACAATTACAGTTCAAATGCGATGCAATAATGGTGGACGCCCCTTGTTCAGGTTCCGGGACTATTCGACGAAACCCTGATATTCGAATCTTATTCGACCCTATAGAGCTCCAATCAAAATCTAAATTTCAACTCCGTTTGCTTCGAAATCTATGGCGGTCACTCCGAAGCGGCGGTAATCTTCTCTATGTAACGTGCTCTATTTTCAACGAGGAGAACGATTTGGTCGTGGAGCAGTTTTTGAGTGAACAGGCTGACGCGATCTTTGAAAACATTGATCTTCCTTTAGGCAGGGCCACCAAATTCGGCTGGCAAGTTCTGCCCTGTGATGGCCCAACCGATGGCTTTTATTACTGTCAGTTGAGGAAGGTTTAAAAGGTGCAAATCCTGATTCTGGGCGCGGGCCAAGTAGGTGGGATATTAGCAGATAGCCTAGCCAAAGAGAGGTTTGACGTTACCTTGGTCGATAAAGACCCCTCACGCCTTAAGGCGGTGGGAGAACGTTTGGATATCAAAACAATACACGGTGAGGCGTCCCACCCCGACGTACTAAGGCGAGCTGGCGCTGAAGAGGCCGATATTTTAGTCGCGACAACCGGTAGCGACGAGGTCAATATTGTCGCCTGCCAGGTCTGTTACACGAAGTTCCAAACCGCAAAAAGGATAGCTAGATTACGAGCAGCGGCCTACGCCGATGACAATGCTCTTTTCGGCGAAGACCACGTACCCATAGATTTCATAATTAACCCTGAGAGGGCTGTTACCAACCAAGTCAAAGAATTGCTCGCACATCCAGGAGCTTTGGAGATCCTGGACTTCGCACAAGGGAAGGTGCAACTTGCTGCGATGAGGGCATACTCAGGGGGGCCTCTTGTGGGCCGAGCACTTCGATTTTTAACCTCCGACATACCTGAGGTCGAGACTCGGGTAGCAGCCATTTTTAGAAAGGGTAACGCTATTATACCAACGGGAGATACCGTTATCGAGGAGGATGATGAAGCCTTCTTCATAGCAGCGAGGGAGGACATTACGTCAGTGATGGGAGAGTTGCGGAAAGCAGAGCTGCCCAATAAAAAGGTTGTAATCGCTGGTGGTGGAAATATTGGCTACGGACTTGCCAAGGCTATCGAGGAAGACTATGACATCAAAATAGTAGAGCGTGATATTTCAAGAGCAAATTGGCTAGAGGATGGGCTCAGCCGTTCCATTGTTATTAATGGTAGTGCAACAGATAGAGATATGTTGATCGAGGAAAATATCGATCAATGCGACGCATTCTGCGCTGTCACGAATGATGATGATATCAATATTATGTCTTCCTTAATGGCGAAAAGACTTGGGGTAAAACAAGTCATTACTCTGATCGGAAAACGCGCATATGTTGATCTTATGCACGACAGCCCTTCTATAGATGTTGTTATTTCACCGCAGCAGGTGGCTACCAGCATGCTTCTATCCCATGTTAGAAGGGCAGATATAGCGCGCGTGCATAGCTTGCGTAGGGGCGCCGCCGAGGCGATTGAAGTTGTCGCTCATGGCACCAAAGAGAGCTCAAAAGTAGTGGGCCGACGAATCTGCGACATTTACTTGCCTTCCGGTACTACTATCGGAGCAATAGTGCGGGGCGACAAAGTTCTGATTGCTCATGATGAGGTAATGGTTCAAGCCGATGACCATATAATTCTATTTGTTGTAGACAAGAAGCAGATAACTTCTATTGAAAAATTATTTCAAGTCGGTCTGAAACTTTTCTAATTTAGAAAGCTAAATGTTGCTACCAGTAATATCTAAGCTTACAGGTGTACTTCTAACCTACTTCAGCATATTCGCTTTTTTAGTCCCCGCGTGCGTAGCTTTCTTTTATGGCGAAATAGAGGTATCCGTTTTCTTAACGTCTTTTTTGGTAACCTTCTTCATTGGGGCTGCACTTTGGTTTTATTTTCGCGAGGCGGAGGAATTCAGGGGCGCGGGCGGTTTTCTCTTAACAGCCCTGTTCTATGTTGGGCTCGGGCTTTTCGGGGCGTTGCCATTAATTTTGTCAACGCAGCCAGGCTTGAGTTTTAGTGACGGCGTTTTCGAGTCCGTATCAGGGCTGACGACTACAGGTGCAACCACCATAAGCGGGTTGGACTCATTGCCAAAATCGATCCTGTTCTACCGACACCTCCTACAGTGGTTCGGTGGCATGGGAATCATAGTTTTCGCGGTCGCCTTCCTGCCCGTTCTAGGCGTGGGCCAGATGCAGCTATACCATTCGGAAGCCAGTGGCCCAGATAGGGATGCTAAACTCACACCACGAATAGCCGAATCGGCTAAATTCCTATGGCTGATATACGCGGGTCTTACTCTTATTTGTGTTATCAGTTATTTCATCGCTGGCATGAACTTGTTTGATGCTATATGCCATGCCTTCTCCACCGTGGCCATTGGCGGTTTTTCCACTCATGATCAGAGCTTCCAATATTTCGACCTCAACTCCGTAAAGCTAGTAGCCATTTTTTTTATGATAGTTTCTGGAATTAATTTTGCTCTTCACTTTTCTGTATTGAAGAGGAAAAATCCGCTTCTTTACCTTGCGGACGCAGAGGTTAGAACCTATTTTTTGGTCCTTCTCTTGGTCAGCTTATTTCTAGTCGCGGTGTTTCAATTTCGGCAAAGCGATTCGGACGCCAATAGTGTAGACCATTTATTTCAAGCGGTCTCCTTTGCCACCACCACCGGGTTTGTATCCTCAGAGCTATATCTTTGGCCGCCTATCGCGCAGGTGGTCCTGATCCTGGCTGCTTTCGCGGGAGGATGCGCAGGTTCTACGGCAGGGGGCATTAAGATTATTCGCGTTTTGACAATTTGGAGGCAGGGCGCTCGCGAAATCAAAAGGCTTGTGCACCCCAACGGCGTATTTCACGTCAAAGTAGGTGGTCAGCCCGTCACCGAGCCAGTTCTGAATTCCATCTGGAGTTTTGTAAGCGTCTATATTTTTCTCTTCTTTTTTTCAATCGTTCTAATTATGACAGTCAGCGATCTTGATTTTCTCACTTCCTTTTCAGCGGTAAGCGCCAGCTTGAACAACCTGGGGCCAGGACTCGGGATGGTTGGCGAGAGCTACGAAGATATCTCAGCACCCGTGAAGTGGATTTTAATAATTAACATGATGCTCGGAAGGCTAGAGCTTTTCACCATTTTGGTGCTTTTCACACCTTACTACTGGCGCCGATAGATATTTTTCTCCGATTTATTGAGTCGTTTATAACGCTTGTACGACCATTGGTACTGTTCTGGAGCTCGCATCACAAGCCTCTCGAGAGATTTATTTAAAGAGTCTATGTGCTCTCCAACATCTTTGGAGTAAATCTCGTCTGTCGGCTTCTCAAAAAGAATTCGATATTTGACCTTGCCCTCCGAACAATCTCTGGTGACTGACCCAAAGACGATTTCTGAATCATATTTCCTGATCACCCGGTGAACCAAATCGCTCGTATAAGCATCATGGCCGAAAAAAGTCCCAATAAAACCTCTAGCACTATAGTCAGGCACCTGGTCGGGCAGAAAGACCAACAACTCGTTCCTCTCGAGCGACTTAAATACTTGTCTAAGCCCACTGGCGTTAATTGGAAACATCCGGGCACCAAATTTCTCTCGAGTCGAAGTAATGAAATCGTCTAACCCATTGAAATTAGGCTTGTCATAAAGCGCTGACACCTTCGCACGACCCTTTAGGAATACATTCATGAACTCCCAGCAACCGAGGTGAGGCATCAAGAGCAAGACCCCACGCCCTTTGGCCTGTGCTCTGTTAAAAACCTCAATATTTTCAATATCTTGTATCCATTCCTCTGAGTCCAAACGCGATGAGAAGCGTATTTTGGACAGCTCATAAATCAACGTAAGGCTATTGCTCAAACTCGACAGACACATATCTTTGACCGCTTTTTCCGATAACTTCGGATCAAAAATTTTTATATTGATTAAAGCTACAAGTGCCGCCTCAGTCTTGAAAAAAAACAGCCACCTGGCGAGGCCAGATGTAATCTTTGGAAGCAAACTCTCAGGAACAAGGCCGACAACGTATATCAGGGAGTGCACCAATAGCTTTTGAAACCCAACTCTTGTTCTCAAATCTTATTTATCCGGGAGGGTCCAGCGCCCTGTAAGGCTAAACTTTTCCGACAAACGCTACTCGGGCTTCACAGAGCTAAATATCGAGGTTCGCCACAGAAAGTGCATTTGTTTCGATAAACTCGCGTCGTGGTTCTACCTCCTCTCCCATCAACGTAGTAAACATCTTGTCTGCACCAATGGCATCATCTATGGTGACTTGGAGCATGTGCCTTTTGCTCTTGTCCATTGTTGAGTCCCAAAGCTGCTCAGGATTCATCTCCCCCAGACCTTTGTAACGCTGGATATCGAATCCCCGTCGTGACTCTGAATCCAACCATTCATATGCGCCAACAAAGTTACTTGTAGTGGACTCCCTTTCTCCCCTCGACACAATTATTGAGTTGGACATATGCGCCCTAATTTTATCAGAGAAGGCCAAAAGTTCTTGAGCCATGTCTCCCTCTAATAAATCTAAATCAATGTCGATTTCTCGCATCACCCCATCAACGAAGATAGTCAAGCTTGGGACAAACAGTTCCTCTAATTCTTTTATCTCGCTTGCCACTGGAGGCGCGTCCATAGAAGATAAAATGACGGTAAATTCTGCGAGCCAGCTTTCGACTGAGGTTCGATCCGACAAATCTCCGACAGTCAGCGTTTTTCCAGCTAGGAACCCGCGGATCAGAGCGGAGGGTAAGTTGGCTTGATTTTGGTATTTACTCAGCAAATGTCGAAGCTCAGAAACCAGCGCGGACAGCCCATCTCCGTCTATCACTCTACCTGAGCTATCTTTGATGCTAGCTTTTTCTAATGCGCCGGCCAAGAAGTAGTCTTCCAAAGATTTCTCATCTTTAATGTAACGCTCTAATTTACCTTTCTTCAACTTATATAGGGGAGGTTGCGCGATAAAAACATGGCCATTGACAATGAGCTCCCTCATATGCCGAAAGAAAAAAGTTAACAATAATGTCCGAATATGAGATCCATCAACATCGCCATCAGTCATTATGACGACCCGATGATATCTAAGCTTCTCGATGTCAAACTCTTCGACTCCTATGCTACATCCCAACGCCGTTACTAGATTCGCTATCTCTTGTGAAGACAACATCTTGTCAAATCTAGCTCTCTCGACATTTAAGATTTTACCTCGCAAAGGCAGGATTGCTTGCGTAACTCGATCTCGGCCTTGCTTGGCAGAACCCCCAGCCGATTCTCCTTCTACTAAAAAAATCTCAGATAAGGCGGGGTCTTTTTCCTGACAATCTGCAAGCTTGCCTGGCAACCCTCCCAAATCCAGAGCTCCCTTTCTCCTGGTCATCTCTCTAGCCTTCCTCGCGGCCTCTCTAGCCCTAGCGGCTTCGATCATTTTCCCGACTATCGACTTGGCGCACTGAGGGCTTTCTTCCAAAAATTCACAGAAGTATTTGTAAAGCTGCTGTTCCACCGCAGTCTTAACCTCGCTTGAGACCAGTTTATCTTTTGTTTGAGATGAGAATTTTGGATCAGGTACCTTTACTGAAACAACCGCCGTGAGACCCTCTCGGGCGTCGTCACCTGTGGTTGCAACATGAGCCTTTTTAAGCAGCCCTTCTTTTTCTATGTAGTTATTTAGAGCCCTTGTCAGACCAGCTCGAAAACCTGCCAGATGCGTACCGCCATCCCCTTGGGGAATATTATTTGTATATGTGTAAACTTGTTCTTGAAACGAATCATTCCACTGCATGGCAACCTCAACCCCTATATCCTCGGGGCTTTGAATAGAGAAATGAAATATATTATTCAGAGTCGTTTTCTGCTCATTTAGATAGGTAATGAACTCTTTTAAGCCCCCTTCGTAGCAGAAACGATCAGACTTGCCAGTTGCCTCTTCCCTTATTTCTATCGCCACCCCTGAATTAAGGAAAGATAGCTCTCTTAATCTGTTAACCAACAAATCATATCGAAAGTTAATATTCCTAAAAATCTCGGGGGACGGCTTAAAATAACACTCCGTGCCAGTCTCAGTAGAATCTGATACTGACTTTAGAGGCGCAAGCGGATCTCCCGCGCTGTATTCCTGAAAATATTGTTTACCGTCTCTGTATACATTCAGTTTAAACACAGTTGATAATGCATTAACTACTGAAACCCCTACCCCATGCAACCCGCCGGATACTTTATATGCATTATCATCAAACTTGCCTCCCGCATGAAGGGTCGTCATTATAAGCTCTGCCGCACTCACTTTCTCTTCCGCGTGCATATCGACAGGGATTCCGCGCCCGTTATCGCGAACAGTAACAGCTTGTTCCGGATGAATCGTCACAAAGACAGTATCGCAATGACCGGCGAGAGCCTCATCTATGGAATTATCGACTAACTCTTGAACCATATGATGAAGCCCGGTTCCGTCTTCCGTGTCACCAATGTACATCCCCGGCCTTTTTTTGACCGCGTCTAGTCCCTTTAAAACCTTGATACTTTCCGAGTCGTAAACGCCATTTTCACTCATTTAGACACCTTTTATTGCTGAGTCGCTATCTCACCCCAATCTTCCCCTGTTCCACGTGGAACAAAGCCGCGCCATGCCTCTCTGAAGCTTCCTCCCAACCAGTATACTCCCAGTTGCTGGAGGTTCCCACAACTTGCCCGCCAAATTGAGCCGCTCTTGCAATAAAGCCCGAAAGAGTAGCGCTGTCCCAATCTGCGCCAATCTCATCAAATAACAAGGCTGGTTGACTTCCTATTTTGCCGCCCAAAAAAATGGAGCATGCCAGCGCCCAACAAGCGGAAACCGTTTTCACCTGCCCCCTGGAGAGAACCTCCGAGCATGGCCCCAGGCTGTTAGTAAAGAGCAAATCGGCCCTCTGTGGACCAAGCGCAGTGGCGCCAATCAGCCTGTCCGAAGACCGCCTCGCCGCCAAAGAAGCCAAGCCCTCGCCACGGCTCAGCATTCCTCCATCCCTGTAGGCAACGGCACAAACTAATCGTTCGTCTACGCCGTCGACAATCTCCGAAAAAATTGGCTTAATCAAGTCTACCGCTGCGGATCGCCAGGCCTCGATCGCCACTCCCGCATTCACAAGGGGGTCAGCCCAGGGATCTGGGCTCGTAACACTAAAGGAACTCGAGCGTAACCAGAAATTGCGTTGTTTTAGTGCTTTTTTATATTGATGTGCTGTGACTAAAAAGTCTGGTTCCACGTGAAACAACACCCAATCTAATTGAGACCGTCTAATCGATGGGGGGCCCAACAAAAGGTCTGCTGCGCTCGGCAAGATGGATTGTACAGGGAACATCCGAAATAGAGCTGAATTCCTGTCTATGGGTTTATCATCCATAGACACCTTTAGCGCTTTTGTCTTTTTTTTTTCTACCAGCACTGAATGGGGGCCCACACTTCCCCAGAGCTTAGAGAATAACGAAAAGCCCGATTGCCCCCGATGGATATACCTCTCCAGACGCCCCGACAAGAGTGGTCGTGCTGTACAAACAAGATAAAACGCCTCTAGCACCGACGACTTACCTGCCCCATTTGGCCCCAAGATAAAATTCAATCCCCTAGAGAAACTTATTTCCTCCTTCGCGAGATTCCTATAATTTTCTATCCGAAGATCTTCTAAGCGCAATTCTGCATTATCTTCTAGAGCCTCATCGGCATAACGACAAAGACAGACTCCGGATCTTCTTCAGACTCTATCAAAGCCGAGCTGTTTGCATCCGCAACAGACATCTTAACCTTCTTATCCCCGAGCACGTTAAGTACGTCTAGAATGTAGTTTACGTTAAAGCCTATTTCCATCTCCACCCCGCTGTACTCTACAGCGACCTCTTCGTGGGCCTCCTCCTGTTCAGGATTATTTGCGCTAATGTTTAGCAAGCCCTCCTTGAGAAAGAGCTTGACCCCGCGGTATTTCTCATTGGAGAGAATGGCCACTCTTTGGAACGCCTGTTTCATAGAATCCCTGTCTCCTATAAGGCTATTCTCAGTAACGGCGGGCAGCACTTTTTTGTAGTCAGGAAACTGTCCTTCGACCAATTTGCTGGTAACCCTGAAATCCCCAAACTTAGCTATAAAGTGACTTTCTCCAAAGCCAATCTCTACAGCATCGTCTTCATCCGAAAGGAGCCTTCCGAGCTCAATCACAGACTTTCTTGGCAAGATGGCCTTTTTAGAAGCTTGGTCTCCAGATTCATTCGAGCCGCCTGTGATTATTTTCCTTGAGCTCAATGCGAGCCTGTGTCCATCCGTGGCAACGGCCCTAAGATCTCCGCCGTCGCTTTCCAACAACATACCATTCAAGAAATATCGCACATCTTGCTGGGCCATAGCGAAGCCCACCTGGGTTATGAGCTGTTTCAAGTGATCTATGGGAATGGAAATTGAAGAGGCAACCTCGTTGTCGTCTATTTTGGGGAACTCGTCTGCGGATATAGTGGCGAGAGAGAAGCGGCTTCTCCCGCTTTGGATTGTTGCCTTGCCGCCCTCGGTCATGAAGGTTAGAAGAGACCCCTCCTCTAACGCTCTACATATCTCTACTGCCTTTCTTGCAGGGATGGTGCAAGCTCCTTCTGCTGATACAGCGACATCACAGACGCCGACTATCTCGATCTCCAAATCAGTGCCAGTTATAGTCAGGCGGGAGCCTGATACGGATAAGTAAAGATTCGACAAAATTGGGAGCGTTTGACGGCGCTCGACTACAGCACTGCAGCCTTGAAGCACCTTTAAAAGATCTTCCCTGTTTACTTCAAATTTCATTCGTTATCCTGTTAGCAGCCTGGTCAGATTTTTGTAGTCTTCAGAGATGTCGGGCGAAGTACCCTTGAGACTATCGATTTTTCTGCAAGCATGCAGCACGGTAGTATGGTCACGTCCGCCGAACGCATCACCGACTTCTGGGAGAGAATGGCGCGTAAGCTCTTTAGCTAATGCCATGGCGACCTGCCTGGGCCTAGCTATTGATCTATTTCTTCGTTTGGACAATAAATCTGATATTTTTATATTGAAATATTCCGCTACAACTTTTTGAATATTTTCGATGGATACTTGTCTACCCTGTATCGCAAACAAATCTCTTAATGTTCTTTTCACCTGGTCAACAGTTATCCTGCTTCCCGTGAATCTGGCGTTAGCAATCACCCTCCTCAAAGCCCCTTCGAGCTCTCTGACATTCGACCGAATACGTTCAGACATAAAAAATGCGACGTCTTGCTCTAGTCTCACACCTTCCACCTCGGCTTTTTTCATGAGAATCGCAACCCTCGTTTCCAGATCAGGGGCCTCTACCTCAACGGTAAGCCCATATACAAATCGAGACTGAAGCCGCTCTTCTAAGCCCTCTATCTCCCGCGGATATTTGTCGCTTGTTAGCACCATTTGTTTATCTCTTTCAAGCAACCCGTTGAAGACATGAAAAAACTCTTCCTGAGACCTCATTTTTTTCGCGAAAAACTGGATATCATCTATGAGCAATGCGTCCACGGTGCGATAAAGCTTCATAAACTGGTCCATAGTTCCTGATTGAAGCGCCTTAACCATATTCTGAACGAACCGCTGCGAATGCAGATAAAGTATTTTTGCGTTGGGATTTTTCTGTAGCAAAGCGTTGCCAACTGCATGCATTAAATGGGTTTTGCCTAGTCCCACGCCACCGTATAACAGCAGAGGGTTGTAGCTTCGGCCAGCATTGTCTGCTACTTGCCTGGCTGCAGCTCGAGCTAATTCGTTAGACTTACCCTCGACGAAACTTTCAAAGGTGAAATCTCTGCTTAAACTGCTTGGTTGGGCCTCTTCCAAAACCCCCGTTTTTCTTGGTTGTTTTGCTCTAACTTGACTGGCCGCAAGATTGGTTCCGACAGATAGGTTTACTTCTTCCCCCCTTTTTTCAAAAAATTCTGAGATCTGCACCAGATAGGCTTCGCGCACTTTCCTCTCTACATAAACATTAGGAGCCAACAGAAAATGCTGGCCGCTTTTGTTGGCTGAATGAAGGGGTTTTATATACGTCTCGAATTGATCTGGCTCAACCTCTCTTGCCAACTCCTCTAAACAATCTTGCCAAATCGAATCTGTCATTAACTTGTCCTTTTGCCAGCGCGGCACACCAACAACATTAATTAGGTGCGGCCACTTCCCTCCCAAGGCTGCCATCATTTTATTCCTATAAAGAAGATAATATCTAGGAAGACAAACGTGTTTTTTCAGTTTTTTTTTAACTTGTTAGAATTCAGTTGTTTAGACCCAACTACACACGCACAAAAACAAACCAGTTTTGTAAGAATGTTAGCAACATATTGCAAAACCTGTGGATAACTAAAAAGCCTTAACAAAAGTGTTGGTTATTAACTAAATATAACCGTTTTTCCACAGTGTTTAGTTTTCGCAATGCCTTACCACACGTCAAGCTCAGCGCGTTTTCAACAGATTTTAACCGCTTAACAATAACAACAAATCTAAATAACACTCTTTTATTTGACACAGCCATAATCAAATCCTATGATCGCGAGCCGCGTCGTGGATTGCATGGACTTAAGATGAAAAGAACGTTTCAACCCAGTAACTTAAAACGAAGCAGGACTCATGGTTTCCGCGCTCGGATGTCAACAAAGAATGGTCGAAAAATCATCAATGCCAGGCGAGCAAAGGGAAGGAAAAGACTTACCGTATAAAAAGTCTAAAGACGCTACTTTTAGCCGATCTGAAAGGTTACTTTCGAAAACAGAGTTTTCAGAGGTTTTCGGTAGACCTACCGGTCGTTTCTCAGTTGGTCCGATAAGACTGCTTTACAGGAACAATTTTCTAGGTTTTAGTCGAATTGGGATAATTGTTCCCAAGAAACTTGTTAGGTTATCGGCTGAAAGAAACCGCTACAAACGCCTCGTTAGGGAGCAATTCAGACACGTTAAAGGAAGCTTGCCCGATTCTGATATAGTGCTTCTTTTGAATAGAAAGGCAAATGAGCAGGAATTAATGCAGGGCTGTAATCGGGTATGGGATTTTTTAACGTTTGAGAGCGGTGACTGAAGAATCGATTTTATGAAGGGTAAATATTTCCTAGGTTGTAAAAACCTATTGTACTACTCAGCTGGAAAAACTCTCTATTTTCTTGTTCGAGTTTATCAGTGTTGTATCAGCCCATTTATGGTTAACAGCTGTCGCTATCATCCTTCCTGCTCGGTTTATTGTATAGATAGCATTCATCGATTTGGGGTAATAAAAGGTTTTTTGTTGACATTAAAGCGGCTAGCTAAGTGTCATCCTCTATCTCAGGGTGGTTACGACCCTATCCCTGAACACAGCAAAGACTAAGGAGGAAATAAGTTATGGGTGGTTTGGAAATCAGGAGGATATTTTTAGGCTTGGGTTTAGCCGTATCTGCATACCTCCTTATTCTAGCCTGGACCTCCCAGCCTGATCAGATAGGAAGTCAACGATCGACATCTATTTCTGAGTCTCCAGTAATAGAAAGTATCGAAACTGGTCAAACTATTGAAATCTCTAGCAACCGTATTACTCCCTTACCAGTAAGAGAAACAGATATACCTGTCCTACAGCCGAAAACTACAACCTCTACAAACATCTTGCAGGAACCAAGCAGGACGGATTTATCAAGGCTGATAAAGATAGAAACAAATGTTCTGAATGTTTGGATAGACCTTTTGGGTGGAGATATTACGAGAGTCGAGTTAGTTCAATATCCTCAGTCGATGGATGAAGGAAGCCCTCCTATTCATCTTCTTACTAGGTCAAATGACCAAATTTATATAGCTCAGAGCGGCTTAATTGGCGACGGTCCAGACAGTGGAGATAGAAGGCCTCTTTATCGAGCGGAGCGAAACGGGCTGGTATTTCGAGACAAAGAAGGGGATCTGGTATTAACCACTGAACATGATGGTTTGGTCATTAAGAAAATCTTCGCATTTAACCCAAACGAGTACCTTATTAACGTAGTTTATGAGGTGGAAAATATCTCAGAAGAGGATTTCGTGGCTGGGATGTTCTCTCAGATAAAGCGGGATGGCAAACTACCCCAGAGAGATGAGTCTCTTTTCTTCGCCCCAAACCCTTATCTGGGAGGGGCAACTACTACAGATGAAACTAGATACGAGAAAATAGCTTTTGAGGATGTGAATGAGGGCAAGAAATCTTTTTCTAAGCAAGGTGGCTGGATAGGATTTCTGCAGCACTACTTCTTGACGGCTTGGATACCGCAAGAAGAAGAATCAAACCGCTTTGAGTCTTTAAGGTCATCGGACCAGACTTACATATTCAGAACCATTGGGCCGACAAAACAGATCGCTCCCTTTGAAATTGGGCGCTGGTCTTCTGGTTTCTACGCTGGTCCGAAAAATCAAATTGCTTTAGCGGAAATATCGGAAAATCTAAATATGACGGTGGACTATGGTTTTCTGTGGTGGATAGCAGAGCCTCTGTTTAGCATTTTGAACTACTTTCACAAAGTTACCGGAAATTGGGGGGCGGCAATAATATTGTTGACCGTCTTCGTCAAAGCAGCTCTCTTTTGGTTTTCGCATAAAGGCTATCATTCGATGGCTAATCTGAGGCGAGTAGCGCCGGCTATGAAACGTTTACAGGAACGTTATTCGAACGACAGGGAGAAGTTGCAAAAGGAAATGATGGCTCTTTATCAGAAGGAAGGCGCCAATCCGCTTGGGGGTTGTTTACCAATGCTTTTGCCCATGCCTATCTTTTTAGCGCTTTATTGGGTTCTCCTCGAGTCGGTAGAATTGCGCCACACTCCTTTTATTCTATGGATAGAAGATCTATCGGCAATGGACCCGTATTTTGTGTTACCTCTACTCATGGGAGCAAGCACTTATCTAATGCAAGCGTTAAACCCCCAGGTCGGGGATCCAATGCAACAGAAAATTATGAAAATAATGCCAGTTATGTTCACGGTGTTATTTTTGTTTTTCCCCGCGGGACTGGTCTTATACTGGTTAGTTAACAATTTAATCTCGATAGCCCATCAAACGTATGTTTATAAAATTGTTGAGAGAAAAACTGCAAAAACGTCGTGAAAGCCTTGCTATAGCTGCCAGAATTTTCCCATATGAACAAAGAGCTTATATGTGCAATAGCAAATCCACCAGGCATTGGGGCGATCGGTGTCATCAGGTTGAGTGGGATCGGGGCATTAGATCTTGTAAGACAAACAACACCGAAACCATTGCGGTATCGAGACGCTTGTTTGGTGTCGGTAAAGGAAAACGACGAGATATTAGATACGGGGATATTAATTAGCTTCAAAGGCCCTAACTCTTTCACCGGAGAGGATCTAATAGAGTTTCAGGGCCATGGCAACCCCGTGATACAGCAACGCCTGATTAACTACTTTTTGAGGAATGGAGCGAGACTAGCTCATCCTGGTGAGTTTAGCGAAAGAGCTTACCTCAACAATAAGATAGATCTGGCCCAAGCGGAGGCGATCGCTGATTTAATAACAAGTAAATCGGAAGCGGCGGCGGCGGCCGCCTTAAAAAGCTTGCGGGGAGACTTTTCGGATAAAGTAAAAGACTTAAGTTACAGGTTAGTGACGGCTAGAGTAAACGTCGAAGTTCAAATGGATTTCGTCGAAGAAGACGTCGACCACCTTGCGATCTCTTCTATCCAGAGAGGCGTAGAAGAGGTCTCTCAACAAATCAAAACAGTTATCAAGAAGGCAAACAATGGCGACTTGCTTAATCGTGGCATCGAAGCAGTTTTGACAGGAGAGCCCAACACCGGGAAGTCCAGTATTTTCAACGCTTTGGCCATGGAGGATCGAGCGATAGTAACTGAAATACCTGGAACGACGACAGATGCACTGACCGCTGATCTGGTGCTTGGCGGACTACCTGTTCGATTAAGCGACACGGCGGGTATTCGTGAAGCGACCAATCAAATAGAGGCTCTGGGAATAGAGAAAGCCTTGAAAAAAATTCAAGAACCAAATGTAGTTGTGCTGTTGGTCATCGCGGCTGACCAACTAGATTCAGCTGATGTATCTGCGCGACTTAATACACTAGCTGGTCGCAAGGTCATATTGATAATCAATAAAGTAGACCTAGAGAAAAATGACATACCACAATTCCCGGTATGCACTATCAAAACAAATGCGTTGACCGGGAAGGGGCTTAATATATTAATGGAAGCACTACCAAAGGTTGCCGGCTATGACGCGCATTCAACCGAGTTTATGGCGAGAGCTAGACACGTGGATTGTTTGCGCAGAGCGGAGCGTTATCTAAAAGTTTCGTTGGAGGAATTAAAGGGAGAACAAAACCTAGAACTTATAGCAGAGGATTTGCGCTATGCTAGTGAATCTTTAGGTGAGATTACTGGCAAATATACGGCTGATGATTTGTTAGGAGAAATTTTCTCCGCCTTTTGTATTGGGAAATAAAGAATAAAACAAAATGACTGATACCCAACATTTTGATGTTTTAGTTGTAGGCGGAGGACATGCAGGAGCAGAGGCCGCGGCGGCCGCTGCACGAATGGGCGCAAAAACAGTATTACTCACGAACAAAGTCGACGACATAGGGCAGATGTCGTGTAATCCAGCCATTGGCGGGATAGGCAAAAGCCACCTTGTTGCCGAGATCGATGCCCTGGATGGCGTTATGGGTCGAGCCACAGATAAGGCGGGCATCCATTACAGAATTCTTAATAAGAGCAAAGGTCCCGCGGTTAGAGCTTTGCGCGTGCAGACCGATAGAGATTTATATAGAAAAGCGGCCCAGGAGATTTTGCACGAATACGAAAGTCTCGTTATTCGACAAGAGTCAGTTTTAGAGATATTGACAGAGGGGGACAAAGCCATTGGGTGTTCGGTTAACTCAGGCCGTGTGTATTTTGCAGAAGCAGTCGTTCTAACGGCGGGCACATTTCTAGCCGGAAAAATACACATAGGGGCCCTCCAAACTCCGGGCGGTAGGGTGGGAGAACCAGCTTCCTCAAAGTTGGCTGAAAGTATGCGAGGCATGCCCTTTCGAGTGGGTAGACTCAAAACAGGGACACCGCCGCGGTTAAAATCCGAATCCATAAACTTCGAGGTTCTTGAAAAACAGCACTCTGATGAACTCGCGCCAACCATGTCCGCTAGGTCAAGCAAAGAAGAAAGACCTTCACAAATCTCGTGTTTCATTACCCATACGAACATCAATACTCACAAGATTATCGAAGATAATATTCTCAGCTCTGCCATGTACAGTGGAGCAATAGAGGGTGTTGGACCCAGATACTGCCCCAGCATTGAGGATAAAATAAATCGATTTGCGGGGCGGGATAAGCATCAAATTTTTCTGGAGCCAGAAGGCCTCGAATCAGACCTAATTTATCCAAATGGTATTTCCACGAGTCTTCCATTAGACGCTCAAAACCAGTTTGTTCACTCTATACGCGGATTAGAAGAAGCGGTTATATCTCAAGCAGGCTATGCAATAGAGTATGACTACTACGACCCAAGAGACTTAAATTATTCTTTAGAAACTAAAGGGGTACAAAATTTATTCTTCGCTGGGCAAATTAATGGCACAACCGGTTATGAAGAAGCAGCAGCCCAAGGAATATTAGCTGGCATAAATGCGGTGAGACTAGTTAGAGGTCTAGACGCATGGGAGCCCGCGAGAGACTCTTCTTACTTGGGCGTCATGATAGACGACCTCACCCATCTTGGTACTAAAGAACCATACAGAATGTTCACAAGCAGAGCCGAATATCGCTTGCAGTTGCGGCAAGACAACGCGGACCAAAGGCTAACTGAAACCGGAATTAATCTTGGCGTCATTGGGCCAGAGAGGGCATTACTTTATAGAGATAAAATGAAAACCCAGAGGGAGCTATCAGATAGATTGGCGCGAGAAGTAGTTTTCCCCAACAGCGATGTAGCGAAAATGTTGGGCCTTGAATTGAGTAGAGAGTTTAAGCTGGCCGACTTATTTCGTAGGCCCGAGCTGGATGTGCTAAAAGCGGCCGACGCCCTTGGCATTAACAAAGCAGACGCGAAAACAGTCTCGGCATTGGAAACGATTGAAACGGAGATTAAGTATGAAGGCTACATAAATCGCCAAAAGGTGGAAATACAAAAAATCAGAAAAGCTGAGTCTGAAGCGCTTCCGACAAACCTCAACTATGACGGGATTGAGGGTTTATCCAGCGAGCTGAAGCAAAAGCTGGTTCATTTCAGGCCCAAGTCGTTAGACAGAGCGTCACGAATACCAGGAATGACTCCGGCGGCGCTCTCCATTCTCTTAGTTCATGCCAAAAGGGCCTACGCTGAGTAATGCAGTGACCATGCGAGAAACCGACCCTCTAAAAGATTTAGGGTTGGATCTGGGCGCAAAACAAAAGGCTAAGCTTCTAGACTTTTCGAAAGTTTTGCTTCAGTGGAATAAAAGAACAAATTTGATCTCCAGGAGAGATGAGCGAAGGGTCTTTCCCCGCCATATTCTGGATAGCCTAGCCGCCACATCCTTCCTGGTAGGGAAAAATGTCGTCGATATAGGCTCGGGGGCTGGCTTGCCGGGAATCCCATTAGCGATAGCCTGCCCCCATAAAAACTTCACGCTTTGTGATCGCATGAAAAAACGAGCGCACTTTATGCGGTTTGTTATTGCAAATTTAGGGATCGAGAATGCGCAAGTAATCGAAGCGCCCTTCGAGGAAATAGGCTTAATGGGCGAGAGTTTTGATTGTGTTGTTTCCCGTGGTGTCGGGAGGGCGGAGGCTCTGTGGCCTATTCTAGAAGGCGCCATTACGAAAACCGGCAGATTAATTGTTTATGCGTCTACACAGAGCTGTGAAGAGGAATTGATGAGTAAATTAGCAGGCAAAGCTCCTCAAGGCGGGTTGCAAATCTTGAATGCAGCAGTCGAAATCCCGGGACTCAATAAGTCTCACAGGTTTCACATCATCGATAAATAGTGATGAAAGTCATTGCGGTTGCCAATCAGAAGGGGGGGGTGGGGAAAACAACCACGGCGGTGAACTTATCGGCTGCTCTCTCCGAGCTCG
>CAJXCK010000043.1 GCA_913051785.1 uncultured Gammaproteobacteria bacterium | reverse complement strand
ACACATTACGGTAGTTGTAGACATGCTAATCGTTACCGCAAGCGCAGAACAGATCCCCAAAACCTGCAAGGCAATGGGGTTATTGTTAAAAATCGGATCAATTAGGACTTCTGATTGGCTAGCCATATTTATCTCGCCGCAGCGAGCTCCCCCGCATTTTTCTCTCGAAGTTTCTGTATCAGGGGACCAAAGCCAAGATCTCCTGCCCAAAAGTTAATCATGTTTTCGACCCCTTTGGTCGTGAAAGTCGCACCAGATAGAGCATCCACCTCATAGGAGGCTTCGCGAGAACCAGGCGATGACCTCTGCTTCACCAGGCGCACGGAGGGTTCGCCCTGCGCAAAAAGGGATACTCCTTGCCAACTCTTCTTCCACTTGGAATTATCTACCTCGCCGCCAAGCCCGGGTGTTTCTTTATGCTGATAAAAGCCAAGTCCGGAAATTGTCTGCAAATTCCCCTCTAGCGCCAAATAACCGTAAAGCGTTCCCCACAAACCGTATCCCCTGACTGGAATAACTAACTTATCGAGAACTCCATTGTCCATCTTGATATAGGCCAGCGAAGTGTTCTCAAGTCGCCGCAATGTGGCTATATCTTCGTCATTGGATAAAGCTATAGATATGCTGGGGTCTTTTGCTGCTTTAATCGGATCGTATGTTGAGACATCTACCGACTCAACAAACTCACCCGTTTTTAGATTTATCGCTCTGACCTGGAATTCCGCAAAAAGTTCTTCAACAGATTCTCCTCTGGGGCCAGCGTCACTGCCTTCGACCAACAGCCCAGCTGATGTGAGGATATTCTTTTTTATATCCAGTTCTTTGTTGTACTTCTGGATTGGCTTTAGAAAAGCCGCCATCCCAGAAACAACGACGGAACACACTAAACAAAGTAGAAACGCGACAATGAACGTATTTTTTAGGCTATCGCGGTTATAGGTACCTTCTTCCTCAGCCACGCGCGAGCCTCCTTTTTATATTTGCCTGCATAACATAATCATCAAAAAGCGGAGCAAACAAGTTACCGAATAAGATCGCGAGCATCATGCCCTCAGGAAACGCGGGGTTGACGACTCTAATCAATACGCACATGAAACCGATCAATAAGCCGTAATATATTCGGCCATTATTGGTCATCGCGGCCGAGACCGGATCCGTTGCCATAAAAACCATACCGAATGCGAATCCGCCAAGGACCAAGTGCCAATACCAAGGCATCTCAAACATCGGATTGCTATCGGATCCTATGAGATTCAATAAGGATGCCGTTATTACCATCCCCGCAAAAACACCAACCATGACTCTCCAAGAGGCGATTCGAGTTGCACACAACAAGACTGCTGCAATCAGAATCGCTAGCGTTGATGTCTCTCCTATTGATCCTGGCATAAGCCCAATAAAGGCAGACATCCAATCTACCCCATAATCTAGGCCCACGGCTGCATTTCCCAAAGGGGTTGCCTGACTAACTCCATCTACAGCTATCCATACTTGATCTCCCGACATTTGTGCCGGATAGGCAAAATATAGAAACGCTCTCCCCGTCAGTGCTGGGTTCAAGAAATTTTTGCCAACTCCACCAAACACTTCCTTCGCTACTACGACTCCAAAAATAACCCCTACAGCAGCCATCCAATATGGTATCGACGGCGGCAGCGACAGAGTGAACAAAATCGAGGTTACAAAATAACCCTCTCCTATTTCATGGCCCCGTTTTGCCGCAAACACCCATTCGACAGCTACTCCAACTATCAAAATCCAAGCATATAAGGGCAGGAAATGCCCTAACCCGTATGCGAGACAGTTCCATACACTCCCGGGATCAGTCCCTATAAACAGATTCAAATAGAATCCTTGCCAGCCTGTAACTTCTGTCTGTCCGATTTCCGCCATCGCAGACAAGGCATTTAATCCCCAAATATAGCTTCCTACAATCACGGGTATAAATGCGCAGAGCCAAACCGTTATCATTATCCGTTTGTTGTCCATCCCATCACGCACGTGGCTACTCCCCCCGGTAACAAAACCTGGGGTATAACAAACCGTATCGAGCGCTTCGTACATAGGGTAAGCCCACTTGAGCTTTCCTCCGTCCTCGAACTGAGGCGCAATATTATCCAAAAAAGTTCTCAGACCCATAAAAGCTCTATCCTTCCTTCTCAATATTTGTGAGTAACTCTCTCAGCACAGGACCATATTCATGTTTACCAGGACAAGCGTACGTACACAGTGCGATATCCTCTTCATCCAGTTCTAAGCAACCTAACTCTATCGCCCGCTCTACATCTCCAACGATCAAGCTCTTCATCAATGGTGTCGCAAGGATATCCATTGGCATGACCTCATCATACATTCCGACTGGAACAATCGGTCGGGGACTCGCCACAGCGGTGGAGAAATCGACATTTCTCTCACCAAGCCACTTCGACAAATAAATGGGAAACACTGAGTGGGCTGTCAAGCCTGGGCTCAACCAGCCAGCCACCTTTCTTCGTCTATCCTCTGGCAAGACCGATACTTGCAAATGATATCGCCCGAGGAAAGCAGCGGCTTCTTTGGCCCCTCTTCCAGACAGAACAGAGCCAGATATTATCCTTTGCTCACCGTCGAAAAGCTCTCCCGCGGTTATGTCATCCAAACTCCCACCTAAATACGTTCGTAACAGCTTAGGTTCTTTTGCGCCTGGGCCCGCAAGAGAAAGTACTCGTTCCGAATCTATCTGGTCTGTTAAAAACAAATGGCCGATAGCGATTACGTCTTGATAATTCAAATACCAAACCGTTTTGCTCGCACTGACCGGATCGATGAAATGTATATGGGTGCCGGGCAGCCCCGCTGGATGGATTCCCTCAAACTGGTGACTGACGACAGTGGGCTGATCGTCTACCTTATCCAATAATTTTGAATCGGGCGCTAAACATAAATTTACGTTTCTCTCAGTCAGCAAAGAGAGAACGTGCAATCCCGCCTTAAGGTCGCCCAACCTGGCGAGCAATAAAGGCTCTGGGTCGGCTGCCAAAGGATTAGTATCTAGAGCAGTAACAAAAATAGAGCTTGGCTTTGTCTGGGGATCGGGCACCCTCGAAAAAGGTCTCGTTCTGAGCGACGTCCAGAGTCCCGATTCGAGCAGCTTAGCTTTTGCATCTTCTTGGGTGAGCGCGTCTAGATCCCCTCGCGATCTCAGTCTTTCCGCTCTGGACGAGTATCCATCCGCCACATCAATTATCACTCCGAGGAGCGCTCTCTTCGCCCCCCTTCGAATTTCAGAGACCCGACCATCAACGGGTGATGTGTAGCGTACGCCATCGGTTTTTTTGTCCGTAAATAGAAGGCTTCCCGCTACGACTTCATCGCCTTCCTGAACAGCCATGGTTGGCTTCATACCCACATAGTCGGACCCTAAAACCGCTATTTTCCTGGTGGGGCGCGAAACAATTGGAGTCTGGGGTGCCGCGCCTTTGATAGGCAGATTGAGGCCCTTCTTTATCTTGATGTGGCTACCTGAAACCATACCTTCAGAGCGCAAAATTGTTGGATTTATACACGGGGGTCGTCTTAACTTGAATCTTAGAAATTAACCACCAATCGACACGACGCAAGTATAAGTGCCTGCGGGTTACTTGCCAATAAGATTGGTTCCTTATAGGCGAAAATATTTGGGCCTCTAATAAGACAAGCAACAAATTGTGCCTATCCGGCGCTGACGATCTCCGGATGAATAATCGGCTGGATTAGGTTGCCAGCGTTGACATCAAAATCCACCAGGTCCCATGCGTCTTCACACCTCAACAAGGCTCTTGCTAGTTTGTTATTCAAAGAGTGGCCGGATGCATATCCCTCGAATTCACCCAGTATCGGTTTACCCAAAAGGTAAAGGTCACCTATAGCGTCCAGAAGTTTGTGTCTGACGAATTCGTCATCAAAACGCAGTCCCTCAGGGTTCACTACTCCCTCAACTGTTACACCAACCGCGTTCTCTAAACTTGATCCTAAACATTTGTTAATCGCTTGCGCCTGCGACAACTCTTCCATCAAGCCAAAACTTCGAGCTCCTCCGACAGACTCGAGGAAAGAGACACTGGAAAAATCCAAAGACACGCTCTTCGGGAAATTTTCATAAGCCGGATGATTGGATACAAAAGTGTAAGAGCCCTTGAAGCCTGCATATGGTTTTAATGAAGCATAGCCATCACCTTGTGTAACCTTTACCTCACGTTTAATCCTAATGAATTGCTTCCTACCCTTCTGCTCAAGAATGCCAGCAGAAACAATCAAATCCATGAACGGTGCTGCACTACCGTCTAAGATGGGGACTTCGGGGGCAGACAATTCAATTACGATATTATCAATACCCATCCCCCATAGCGCAGCCATGAGATGCTCTACCGTTGCCACTTGCAACGAACTGTCACCAATAGATGTGGAAAGCATCGTATCAGAAACGTTTTCTGCATGCGCTTGGATCGGATTCATTTCCGGCAAGTCGGACCGAACAAATCGTATACCGCTGTTTTCTTCGGCGGGGCGCAAAGTTAAACGCACCTTCTCAGCAGAGTGCACTCCAACTCCTATCGCGTGAACCGCCTTAGCTATTGTTCTTTGATTCAGCATTTTATAACTTGTTTATTGTGTAAACCCTTTCAGACAAGATTGAGCGGAAGAATTCTATATCCGAACCGTCAAAAAATGAAGGAATACTGAAGAAAAACATCGGTAAAAATGAAACCGGTTTATTCAATTTGTTTCAAATTGTTTCATCCATTATTTAGAATTCTTCTGAGATGCTCCGCGCGTTAAGATATTCCGAACCCAATCGGTCAGAAAAGCTTTTTAGATATGAGAATCAAAACTCGACCCGATAGTCGTTTCTGCGTCGCTCCAATGATGGCTTGGACGGATAGACACTGTCGATATTTGCATCGGTTGTATAGCCCGAACGCTTTGCTTTTCACTGAAATGGTCACTACAGGAGCAATCTTGCATGGCCAAGACGATCGTTTGGCCTTCAATATGGAAGAACATTCCGTCGTCCTTCAGCTTGGCGGGAATGACCCCGAGGAGTTATCAAAATGCTGTGTTATTGCAGAGGATTATGGTTACGACGAGATCAATCTGAACGTTGGCTGCCCTTCGGATAGAGTTCAATCTGGATCTTTTGGCGCATCTCTCATGCTGCAACCTGAGCTTGTGGCCGAGTGCATCAAAGCGATGAGTAAAGTTACAAACCTACTTATTTCGGTCAAATGTCGAATAGGCGTTGAAACAAACACCTCAGAAAATCACTACACCGAGGAAATGTTCCGGGAATTTATATCATTAATATGTCAGGCTGGTTGCGATCGAGTTTATCTGCATGCCAGGAAAGCGATTCTCGGAGGGTTAACACCTGCTCAGAACCGTGCGATCCCCCCCTTAAATTATTCGATCGGTAGCAGAATCAAAGGGCTTTGCCCCGACCTTGAACTCATCATCAATGGAGGCATTAAATCTCTTGAAGGCACAAAGAGTATGCTCGATTGGGCCGACGGGGTCATGCTAGGCCGTGCCGCTTACCACCGCCCCCGAATACTGTCAGAAATAGATAGAGAGCTTTGTGGAACACAAATACGTGATGAGAGGAGCATCGTAAGTGAGTATGCGCGATACGCTGAAGATCAAGTTATGAATGGCACTAAATTAAGAGATTTGACTAAACCCCTTCTCCATGCTTTTCATGGCAAAAAGGGCGCGAGAAAGTTTCGACAAATGCTTAGCGATAATGTCGCCCTATCTAACAATGATTTCGATCTGATTGAAAAAGCAATTGAACAAATCGAGGTGTAGCATGTTTCAAAAAATAAAAAAATTCTTATTCAAAGCTCCTAGCGCTCAGGAAGACGAGAATAAGCTAGACGTACCGCTAGCGGCAGCAACCTTAATGATGGAGGTGAGTTGGGCCGACCATAAAATTAGCGATAAAGAGATGGAAGTCGGCGCAAAGAAGCTCTCTGAGATCTTCAGTTTAGATGACCATCAAGCTAACGCGCTTTTAGAGGAAGGGAAGATTTTGATGAACGATAGTGTCGGGTTGCAAGAATTTACCACTTTGCTCAACGAAAACCTTGCAGCGGATCAGAAGTTTTCAATAGTATTAGCCCTCTGGGAGGTTGCGAGAGACAATGATTCAATCGACGCTCTAGAAGAACACCAGATACGAAACATATCTGAACTCTTGTACGTTCCGCATAGTAAATTTATTGAAGCAAAGCTCTCCTCTAGGAAACCACAGGCTTAGAGTGAAAACTAGTTTCTAACTGCCAAAGAGGGGCAACGAATTGAACGCAGAAAACCAAAATTATCTCAGCGACGATCTGCTTAGAGTGAAACTGAATGTGCAGCTAGCCGTATCATGTCTACTATTGTCACTCGCGAGGGCAGATAATGAGATAACGGACAAAGAAAATAAAAAAATCTTAGAAATGTTAAATGATTTATTTGGCATGTCCGAAGAAGAGGCCCAGCCCATACTCAAGAAAGGAAACGAGGTCCTGGATTTGAACCCTGGGTTGAGTTTTTTTACCGAGTTTCTTAATCAGAAGCTGAATACGGACGAGCGATTCGTGATCGTCCGAGTGCTTTGGCAGGTAGCGCAAGCAGACGATGATGCCGACAGGTATGAGGAACACGAGGTCAGGAATATCGCTATTCTTTTTAAAATCCCATACGACAAACTCGTGGCATCAAATATTGTTTCCAAAGTGCAGTTCGTTGAGGACATTTTGCGCGAGGACGGAAGCTCTGGAGGTTACGTGAATAGACCGCTCGCTACCGCCATTCTATTTATGGAGCTAGTCAAATCCGACGGTAAGATCGACCCGCAAGAAATAGAGGCGGGCAAGGCGCATCTCGTTCACCTTTTTGAAGAAATCGACGAAGAGGCCGCAGTAGAAAATATGTCAAAGGCGGAGAAGCTGGTTACACAATCTGGCGGCTTACATTCTTTCACCAGCTTCTTGAACGAGAACATGGATGATCAGGATAAATTTCAACTGATACAGGGACTGTGGAAGATCGCCAAAGCGGACGGTGAAATTGACCGGTATGAAGAGTTCGATATAAACGAAATAGCCTCTCTCCTGATGGTGCCGAAAGAGAGCGTCGAAAAAGCCAAGGCACCCTAGAAGAAAAATATTCGTCCTAAAGTAAGCCAGCGCTCCTTTCTTCCTCGAGCATCATTTCTGAAACTTTCTTCTGCGAAACTTTCCAAGATACCGCTTCGCTCTCCCCGCTGCGCGCATCAACAAATCTCCGCTCGCCCCCTTCACAGAAAGTTCGCAATCGTAACTCCTCTAAAGACAGCCTCAATGTTCCAAAGGCCACCCCTGGTTCGGGAGAAGAGAGAACCAGACGATCGAATCTCGCCTGCAAACCCTGCAAGTCCTTAAATATCCTTTGATCCTTGAGAACCCTGCCGTCTAGACGCTCCATTCGATATTGCACCCCATAGAGGTACCTCGGGACCGCAAAGAGATAACGGCGGGGAGCATTCTTCAATAAGGTGGACGGGAAGAGCCTTTCGACGTGCGAAACTAAATCCATTTTAGTTTCCGTTAGGGCCGGAGAACCCAGTCGTTCAACAAGAGCCATAATCTCATGACGTAATCGAAGACTGGTTTCAAAACTAGCGAAGACTTCATGGAATATCGGCAACAAATCGACTTTCCTGTCTTGCAGCCTCTTCCCGAAGGTACGCTTGTCGGTAGGCAGCTCTTGATCCTCAAAAAAGCAAAACCAGCTCGCCGCCAAGCTAAGGTGATTCTGAAGATCACCAACACTACCCGATGTAGAATAATAAAGGCTTGCCGATTTATTCGCCTTTACAAGACGATTCATCTTCTCCCTTTGCGACTCAAGGTGCTTTAGGGCGAGGCATGAAAAGGCGCTCCGTACTTCTCGATCTCTCTCGATTCTGTCATCAAAGAGCTCAAGATTTAATGATTCCATTCTGGAAACCAGGCCAGGGAAAAAAAGTTTAGGGCCAACATCTGTTTGAACTAGTAATTCGTCCTCAAGCTTTCTGTCGGGGAAGCGCTTAAGGTCGAGCTCCTCAAAATTAGTCACGCCCAGCCGTCGTCTTTCCCTCTCTCCACCGCTATTTTTAGTTAAATGCAGCGAGTCCCAGACTTGTTTTAAATCCTTGCCAAAACAAATTTCATTATTTTTTTCATCTAACACCCTGATCCCTGTCCTAAGCTCAAAACCAACCCTATTTTGATCAAAACTAGAGTCAGCCAACTTCCATCCGAACAAATCGTTGACAATTTCGACGACGGCGCCAATAAACCTTCCTCTCCGATACATCTTTCGAGAATGTATTTGCGCTATGAGCATATCGACACTCTCTTCCATTGGCTGTAACTTCCGCCTAAATTCTCTCGGCAGACTTCTCAGCAACGATTCAAGTGTTGGCGACAAGAATGCCAGTATTGGCCAGTTCAAATCATCCTCTGAAACAGCTGACAAGAGACCGAAGGGTACCTCCATAGTGACTCCATCATCGGACTCCCCGGGGGCGAACCTATACCTCAACGAAAAACTTACACCCCCTTTAGCCAAATGGTCCGGAAACAACTCTGCCGAGGGTGAGCCACCCAATTTAGTCAAAGCATCTTCTCGATCTAAATAGAGCTCACTGAGAATGTCTGGTTCGATATCATCCAACCATCGCGCAAGTTGCGACTCGCTGATTATTTCCTCTGGTATTTTTGAAGCATAAAACTTTAGTAAGTCAGTCTCGTTGATGCCCTTTCCGCCCACTCTAGTTTTATCTTCTATTCCTTGAACCTCCTCTAATAACTTTTTGTTCGCCAGGATAAAACTGCGAACTTTTAGTAATTCACCGGCAACCAAAGCATCGAGAAAAATCTCTCTGCATACTTTCGAATCTCTATTACCGAAGGGTTTTGGTCTCTTTTCAACTAATAACAAACCGTAAAGCGATATGGACTGGTAAGCCATGACCTCGCCTCTTTTTTTGCTCCAATACGGGTCCTCGAACCGCTCTTTTTGCAAATGCCTCGAATACTGCTCTACCCAGGAGGGTCGAATCGAAGCAGCATCTCGGGCGTATATCCGACTGGTCTCTATAATTTCAGTAGAAACTATCCAAGCATGCTTTTTTTTAAACAATCCCGATCCTGGAAAAATCATGAGAGATTGATTCCTGGCTCCTAGATATTGGGTTTTGTCTTTCAATCTGGCTAGATTCGAGAGATTCCCAATGATCATGGGAATATGAATAGCTCTGTAACTCGCCTTATCTGAATCACTTTTTAGGCCCAATGTTTTACAAATTCTAGCTAATTGCTCCCTGGTATCTGACCATTCCACTGTACGCCGGAGATTCAAGAAATTTTCTTTAAGCGCCTTCCTAAAAGCCGATTTGGAGCCTTCGCGCTTCACTTTTTCTATCCAGTCCCACATCTTTAGGATCGTTATAAAGTCCGATCTAGCGTCTACGAATTTTTGATGAGCCTCGTCTGCTTTATTAGTCTGCTCAATCGGCCTCTCTCTTATATCTTGCAATGACAAGAAGGAGACCAAAGTCAGGAGTTCAGTGAGACTCCCAAAATCAGGCGCAGAGATCAGACTTGCCGCTAACCGCGGGTCCATCGGAAATCGGGCGATTTTACGCCCCACCTTGGTTAACTCCTCTCGTTTAGTCGCCCGTAACTCGATTAAAAGCTTCTGAGCACTATCTAACGCGGCTTTCTCCGGAGGATCAATAAACGCAAAATTTTGCGGCTCGCCTAAACCCAGGAATCGCATTTGAATCAGGACGGAAGCCAGGTTAACTCTCATGATTTCCGGATCTGGAAAAAGAGGTTTGTTCTGGTAAACCTCTTCAGTATATAACCGATAGCAAATTCCTGGCCCCAACCTTCCACATCGACCAGCTCTCTGATCGGCATTTGCTTGACTAATATCCTCTGTGACTAAACGCTGTATTTTTGACCGCTGACTAAAGCGATTAACTCTCGCCAACCCTAGGTCGATCACAAAACCGATGCCGGGGACAGTGACTGAAGTTTCTGCAATATTAGTGGTCAAAATCACTCTTCGCTTTGGGCTCTTTCGCTCGAAAACTCGAAGCTGGTCTGATTGAGACAACCTCGAGTAAAGCGCTAGAATCTCCAACCGCCCTACAAAACGTTTGCGCAGAAATTCAACTGCGTCGGATATCTCCCTCGCACCAGGAAAAAAAACCAGGATATCTGGCGCTAAATTACTCTTTTGTTTTTCTATCTCTTTTACTAGGTCGGCTATTTGTTCCAGCAATTCTTCTTTCGGCTCATGGTATTGGATCGAAATTGGATAACTTCGGCCAGCAACGTTGATAATCGGTGCACCATCAAAAAACCTCGAGAATTGCTCACCTGAGATGGTGGCGCTAGTGACAATGACCCTGAACTCAGGGCGACGTTTTATTATCTCCTTCACGTATCCAAGTAATAAATCGATATTGAGTGAGCGCTCGTGAGCCTCATCAATAATCAAGCCCGCATATTTACCTAAATATCTGTCTGTCCGCAGCTCATTCAACAAAAGCCCATCAGTAACTAACTTCAGAAAAGCCCCAGAGCTCGAGCGATCATCAAACCTAATAGAATAGCCGATCTCCTTCCCAAGATTAGCTCCAGTCTCTTGCGCAATACGCTTGGCAATGCTTATTGCGGCTATCCTTCTAGGTTGGGTATGCGCAATCGCTCCGTTGGAACCAATCCCTGCCTGCATAAGTATCTTAGGCAGCTGCGTGGTCTTTCCAGACCCAGTTTCGCCGACAACTATAAGTACTTGGTTTGATCTAAGAAGCGTGACGATGTTTTCTTTTTCCCGCGCGATGGGGAGCTCAGAATTGACTCTCAAATCGAGTTTAGAAAGGTCCTTTTTATTCTCCGAAGAGCTTGATTGAAATAGCAGAGTCTTGTCCCGCGCTTTTGATCCTAGAAAGCGATATCACCTGGAGTAGTTTCAATCAGTGGGATTGATTACTTTGAGAGTTCCCCCATTCCTTCCTCTAGTCCCTTCATGGTAAGGGGATACATACTTCCACCTACCAGTTCCTGGGTCATCATCACTGAAGATGAATACTCCCAAGTCTCTTGAGGGGTCGGATTTAGCCAAATAACCTTGTCATAAATTTCTTGAAACCTAGACATCCACGCAGACCCAGGTTCCTCATTCCAGTGCTCTACGCTTCCTCCGGCATGAGTAATTTCGTAAGGCGCCATAGTAGCATCACCAACAAATACAACTTTGTAGTCGTGCGGATATTTATTAAGAATCTCTAAAGTAGAGAGTCTCTCCGCCATGCGTCGTCGGTTGTCTTTCCAAACTGATTCGTAGATAAAGTTATGAAAATAGAAGCTCTCCAGGTTTTTAAATTCGGTCCGCGAAGCTGAAAAAAGCTCTTCACAAATTCTTACGTGGGCATCCATCGAGCCTCCGATGTCTAAGAAGAGGAGCACCTTCACTGTATTTCTTCGCTCAGGTCGCATCTTGATATCCAACATGCCACCATTGTGAGCTGTAGAGCGGATTGTGTTATCTAGATCAAGCTCATCTTCAGCACCTGTTCGGGCAAATTTACGCAGCCGTCTCAGGGCCATTTTTATATTTCGGGTGCCGAGCTCAACAGAATCGTCTAGATTTTTATACTGCCTCTGATCCCAAACCTTCTTGGCCTTTTTCTTTTTCCCTTTGCCTACTCCTCCGGGGCCGTTTTGACCCTCTCTATCGGCATTCCCTTCGTCGCCGTCCTTACCTTCTTTTCCCTCTTTCGCTTCAGCTTTCTCAGCCTCTTCTTTAGCTTTCTTGAACGCTTCGATTAATTTCTCTAAGCCACCCAGCGACTCGATTTGCTTCAAATCTTCCTCACTCAATGATTTCTCAAATTCACGTCTTAGCCATTCATCTGGGATCAAGCTCTCCAGCATGCCATGAAGATCCTCTAGCCCCTTAAAGTAGGCTCCGAACGCCCGGTCGAATTTATCGTAATTCTTTTCATCTTTTACAAGGGCAGTGCGGCTCAGCAGATAAAAGTCGTCAACGTTCGCGTATACAACGCCGTTTTTGATCGCTGAAATCAGATCCATTAACTCCCTGATGGTTACCGGGAGCTTGTACTTACGAAGGGTGAGGAAAAAATTGATTAGCACCTTTTAGCCCCTACTGTCTCGCCTATTCATAAACGCAAGCCTTTCAAGCAAGTGAACATCCTGTTCATTCTTCACGAGCGCACCATACAGGGGCGGAATAGCCTTGCTAGCATCTCGATTCGTCAGAATTTCATCAGGGATATCATCTGCCATCAGGAGTTTCAACCAATCAATCAACTCTGAGGTGGAAGGTTTCTTCTTGAGACCAGGAACTTTTCTTACATCGAAGAATATCTCCATTGCCTCTTTTACCAAATCTTTCTTAATTTCGGGGAAGTGTACATCCACGATTTGCTGCATCGTTTCTCTGTCTGGGAAATTGATGAAGTGAAAAAAGCACCGACGCAAAAAAGCATCTGGCAGTTCTTTTTCGTTGTTTGAAGTGATTATGACCACCGGCCTTTGCTTGGCTTTCACCGTTTGCCCTAACTCGTAGACAAAAAACTCCATCCGGTCGATTTCTTGCAACAAATCGTTCGGAAACTCAATGTCTGCCTTGTCGATTTCGTCTATGAGGAGTACTACCCTTTCCTCAGCTTCGAAAGCCTCCCAGAGCTTGCCCTTTTTTATGTAATTCTTAATGTCGTTCACTCTATCATCGCCGAGTTGCGAATCTCTCAGACGGGAAACCGCATCGTATTCATAAAGGCCATTTAGCGCTTTTGTTGTGGACTTAATATGCCACTCCAGAAGCGGTGCTCCGAGAGACTTCGCCACCTCTACCGCCAGCATCGTCTTTCCCGTTCCTGGTTCACCTTTTATCAATAATGGACGTTCGAGCTTTACCGCCGCATCAACAGCCATACTAAGTTCGTCTGTCGATATATAAGAATCCGTGCTATCAAAAATCATCGATTTATCCTTTCACCCAAAAAAAGATTCCGCGCATAAAGCGCCTTTGTACTTTAAAGACCAGCTGTTCCGCATGCAACCACGTGAGTGACCTTATTAAACTGTCTCATTGGACGAGTTCCTCACTTTGGGCCGGAAAAATCTGTCAAAGACTTTAAAAATCAGAAAAAGGAAAAACAATAGGGCAGAAACACTGATAGACAGGATCCAAGCAGCTTCTTCAGGACGACCTTGTGTCTGGAAAAAATTCTCAAATATCACGACCACGAAAGCTGGAGCCAACTGCTCTTCATACGCAGGTAACGGAGAAGGAGTAACAAAAAAACAGGTAAGCGCGCCGGTTAGATATAAGCCGAACCTTTTCACTTTCGAGCGCCGTTTATCGGAAGAATTCCTAAAGAAAAGAATCATCACATAGTAGAAGCACAAACCACCTACTAGACCGCCAGCAGCAATCAAAATCCAAGCTGTAGTCGGATCGATCATCTTTTAATCGCCTATTTGATTTTGCATCATCAAAAAGACACCCAACGTATGACCATCTCTTCCTGTAAATCTTTATCGACTGCTGTTTCGGGTTGCACCTTGCCGCGAACGGCAATACCCGCCTCGAATACTGTTTGGTCAGAGCCACTTACAAGCGGATGCCACCAGGCCAACTCGCGTCCTTCATAGATGGTACGGTAGCCGCAAGATCGAGGCAGCCAATTTAGATCCTTCAAATCGCTCTCTGAGAAGCGAATGCAGTCCTCTACCAACTCATGTCGCAAGCTGTAATTTCTACATCGGCAAGAGTGCATATCCAACAGCTCGCAAACGATATTCGTATAATGTATCTCGTTCGTCTCTTCGTCTTCGAGCTTGATCATGCAACATCTCCCGCATCCATCACAAAGGCTCTCCCACTCCTCAGAGGTCATTTCTCCCAGGCTTTTGTCTTCCCAAAACTTTCCCATTTACTAGATATCTATTACTCGCGACCCTCATGAAAAACGGGAGGGAACTGGAGATAAAAACCCTTCTCTTCAAGCGAACTGAGAACCTTCAAAGGATCTGCTCTCGCGAGATGCCTCTGCTCATCAATCATCAAATCCATCACAAAAATTGGTGTCCCGAAGGACTGACGTAACTCCTTTGGCAATGACTCAAACTCCCTATCTGCCTGAAGAAAAAGATAGAAATCATTCTTTTTGGCACTTTTGAATACTATTGTATCTTTGCTAGGCATAAGAAGCTCTCAGGCTGCATGCCCAAAATGATCAGATAGCATGCGAGAAAAGTCATTCCCGACAATCTCTTTCCTCCAGCCTAAAAAAATCTCGCTGAGGTTAGCGTTTGCATCAAAAGTCCTTATACATTGTTCAAGATCTCTCTTGCGGCCAAGCAACTCAGGCGCCATCGACATTCTCCGGGCCTTTTGATGGGCATATGTTTGCATTTTTTTCAAAAGTTTTCTGTCCCCAGATACCAGCGGACTGGCGGACCTTTCTTTCGGGGATCGCAATTTGTATCCGTCTAGTTTGCTTAGCAACACTTTGATCGAACTACGCGCGACTCGGGAACGGATTACTGCAGTGATTTCTTCAAATCCTAAAAGCTCTCCGCGCGACAATTCCAGCAACTCGCTATCCGATGCAACTCTCACCCTGGGTAGATCAAGTTGTCGAGCGAGCTCTTCTCGCCACTGACATGCGGCCTGTAGATACGATAGCTTCCTATCTGTCAAATTCCACGCCCCTTTCAGTCGTAGATAATATTTCTCGGGAGGGAACTCTTCCGGTCTAACTAAGCGATCCATTTCCTCCAAAAACCACTCTAATTTCTTAAGGAGAGCCAGGTCTTTTGTCAAAGAAAAGTATATGTCCTCCAGATAGAGGACATCTTCGGCCGCATATTTCTCTTGATTGGCAGTTAGCGGCCTAACCAGCCAATCCGAGCGGGTTTCGGATTTTTCAAGAGTTACCCCTTGCAGTCTCGACACCAAACCAGAATAACTGATGCTGAAGTTGCCATCCAGGAAAGCGTTAGCTAACTGACAGTCGAATACATTTTTTGGGATGATTCCGAACATGTCCCGAAAAAGCTCGAGATCCTCCTGGCTCGCATGCATGATTTTTGTCAGTTCTTTGGAAACAAGCGCTTCAATAAAAGGGGCCCAGTCTTTCACTTTTTGGGGATCTATGAGAGAAACTCTCGAGTTTGAGAACACTTGTACCAGTCCAATCTTGGCATAAAAAGTATTAGTTCTCACGAATTCGGTATCAACTCCAATCTCGCTTTTAAAGGAGGCCACCAGACGCGCTAATCCCTTGTCATCCTCAATCCAGTCTACTGAGGTCACGTCTTCTCGCAATCGCATGGCTTAGAGTTCCGCCATCCGTGTATTCGATTTCACCCCCAAGAGGCACCCCGTGAGCTATTCTCGAGATAAGACCCACCTTATCCTGCAAGATGCCAGCGATATATGTTGCGGTCGCCTCTCCCTCCATTGTTGGATTTGTAGCAATGACGACTTCTCCGATAGATTCTGAACAAACAAGAGTTTCGAGGCGATCGATCTCTAATTCCTTAGGTCCAATCCCTTCAATTGGCGAGAGACGTCCATTCAGCACGAAATAAGTTCCTTTGAAACCGCCGGCAAAATCTATCGCTAAGACATCAGCAGGCGATTCAACGACACACAATAACGATCGATCTCTTCGTTCATCCGTGCAGATCTGGCAAATATCAAGCTCCGTCAGGTTTCGGCATCTTTGACATCTGCCAACTTTGTCAATGGCTTCACGCAATGCGTTGCTGAGCCGCCGCCCCCCTTTCTGGTCTCTCTGGAGAACCTGAAGCGCTATACGCTGAGCGCTCTTGGGCCCTACCCCCGGCAAAACCTGTAGGGAAGAAATCAGCTCGTCTATTAAACCCATTAGAAGGGCATCTTGCCTAACGGGAAACCCAGGCCGCCGAGCAAACCGCCTCCAATGCTTTTCATCTTTTCCGTTTTAGTGGCCTCTAGCTTATTTATCGCGTCATTCACGGCTCCGGCCAGCAATTCTTCTATTACTCTTTTTTCCTCATTCAATATATCGGGATCCAAAGTTACTTCCCTAACTTTTGAATCCCCGCTGATAGCTACCTTTACCAATCCGGCTCCACTCTCCCCTTCTACCGAAATATTTTTAATTTCATCTTGTATCGTCGACAAAGACTCTTGGAGCGCTTTTGCTTGATTCATCATGTCACCGAAGTCTTTCATGTTTTTTTCCTTTCTTATCTGGCTCGGCTATATGTTCATTTAATGATCACGTGATCTATCGAGGCATTAAACTCGGAGACTAAGGATTCCATAGTGGGGTCGCGTGATAATGCCTCTTTACTCTTTTCGATTTTTTCTTCGTGTAATCTTATTTTTCTTTTGCGAGGGGTTTCAGATCCTAAAACGCCAGTTTGCAGAGTAAGTTTAACGCCGTCTCCAAGTAGACCCTGGAAAAGGATTTCCAATTTTTGCAAGAGGGATTCAGTGATCAGTTTTTCGTAATCTTTCTCAACCAACAGATCAACATTTGGCACAGCAAAGTTTATTGCAACAGAATTCTCTATGATTGCCTTAGTCACACCCTCAAGGTTCAAAGTTTCAACGAACTCAACCCATTTCAACAACAAATCATCATCAACAAAGGTTGTTACGCCCTCCTCAATCGAAGCCTTTGGCGAGGATCTATCTGAGCATATAGCCGTCTTTACCTTCGTTTCATTTAAATTTTGGCGTGCTTCCGGTTTTCCAGCAAATTTTGTCTTAGTTTTTTTTTTCTCCTTAGAGAGCAATGTCTCCTGTTGCTCACGGGAGAAAGCTAATAACCGCATTAGGGTCATCTCGAAGCCCACTTTATGATCAGGAGCAATATCAATATCTCTAAGCCCCAGAAGCGCTATTTGATAGAAAAGTTGGAGCTCTTCTCTCGAAAATGTCTGGGTATCTTCGCCCACAAACGCTGCAACCGAGTACTGATGGAACCTTTCAACAATGCCGTTCAGTACATCGAAATAACTTACATTCCTCTCATAGAATTGCTCCGAAAGCAGGAGTAAATCTTCGGCCGAGCCTGTCTCGAGAGCCAGCATTACTGAACTGATCTCATCCTCCTCGACCAGACCAAGCATCTCGACCACCGAATTTTTTCTAACAGAACCCTCACCATAACTAATACACTGATCGACCAAAGTCAGGGCGTCTCTCATGCTCCCTTTAGCGTTCTTTGCTATCAGCTCCAGACCCTCATTCTCAAATTCGACATTCTCATTTTTTAGTACATCTTTCAGGTATTCAGATATTCCTTTAGACGTGATATTCCTAAGTTGAAACTGTAAACATCGTGATAAAACTGTTGCCGGGACTTTCTTGGGGTCTGTAGTCGCTAAGAGGAATTTGACATGATCCGGGGGTTCTTCAAGAGTCTTCAGTAAGGCATTGAAGCTTGCAGTAGATAGCATGTGAACTTCGTCTATCAAATAAACTTTAAACCGACCACGAGTGGGCAGATATTGAACATTCTCAAGCAAATCTCGCGTGTCATCCACCCCAGTGCGCGAGGCGGCATCCACCTCTAGCAGATCAATGAACCTATTCTGGTTCACCTCCTCACAGATAGAGCAAATGCCGCAGGGGTCAGATGAAACACCTGACTCACAATTCAGACTTTTCGCCAGAATTCTCCCTATGGTGGTTTTTCCAACACCTCGCGTACCTGTAAAAAGGTAGGCGTGGTGAAGCCTCCCACTGTCTAATGCATGCGTGAGTGACCTAACAACGTGATCCTGACCGACGAGTTCAGAAAATTTCTTTGGCCTGAGTTTTCTCGCTAGCACTTCATAGCTCATAGGTTAATATCCTACCAGTGTTTGCCCCAATAACAGCAAATTCTCATTGTTATGGCCGATTTTTCTTCTCTGCTTGAAACAAAAGACTTTCTTGTGATAGGTCACAGGGGTGCTGCCGGACTGCAAGCAGAGAACACACTTTCGAGCTTTCAAAAAGCAATAGATCTGGATTGCCAAGCAGTAGAGTTCGATGTGCAGGTAGCCCAAGATAAAAAAGGGGAGCCCCACTTATTAATCCTTCACGACGAGAAGGTTGATCGCACCACCGATGGTCAAGGCTCAATTAAGGATCTTCGATTCGAGGAAATTCGCGACTTTAAATGTACAAACGGAGAGAAAGTACCCACATTAGATGAAGCTTTAGAGCTTATCTCGGCTAATGCTCAGAAAAGAATCGGGGTCAACATCGAACTAAAAGGAGTTGGGACAGCTCACCCTGTTTCATTGAAACTTCAAAAATTCAGAGATATGCCAATTCTGGTTTCCTCGTTCAATCATACTGAACTAACTGCATTTCAAAGCCTCGCTCCTGAAGTGGAATTAGCCCCTTTGTTCTCACGCTGGAGCAAAGGGATTATCGAGCGAACTAGGAGCTTTCCCTCGGCCTTCTGCAACATTTCAAAAAGCATGGCTTCAGAAAAGAGAATGCGAGAGCTTTCCTCACATCAAATTATGCCCTTGGTCTACACGGTCAATGATACAGATACGGCAAATCAATTAAAAAGAAATGGCAGTTCGGGGATCTTTACAGATCGCCCCGACTTGTTTGACTAAACCAAGCAATCCTTTAGAGACGAAAAAAAATTTCCTCTACTAGAGATTAGAACGATCTTTAATATTACAATACACACTTTGGAGAGGTGGCCGAGTGGCTGAAGGCGCTCCCCTGCTAAGGGAGTATAGGTTAATACCCTATCGAGGGTTCGAATCCCTCTCTCTCCGCCATTCTAAATCTTAAAGTTGCTCAAGAATATCTCTTCTTAATTTCATCTGAGATCTTCTCGGCTGCCATGATGACGGTTGCGTTAAGGTTGCAGTTTACAATTCGAGGAAAAATTGAGGCGTCCGCTACGCGCAAACCGTCTAGGGCATGGACCATACCTTTCGAATCTACTACAGACTGCTCATCACTCCCCATCTTGCAAGTACCGCAGGGATGATAAGCGCTCTCGCATCGAGCACGAATAAACTCATCTAATTCATAATCGCTTTGAATCCAGTCACCTGGACTGATCTCTTCTCCCCGAAATTGATCAAACGCACTCTGGGAAAAAATCTCGCGTGCTTGCCTAATAGCAGAACGAAAGACGACCCAATCCTCTGGATCACTCATGTAGCCAAAATTGAGCCT
>CAJXCK010000042.1 GCA_913051785.1 uncultured Gammaproteobacteria bacterium | reverse complement strand
GACGAGAATCAAGTCATGGCGATGGTTGATCAAACAATCGATTCTTTTGGTAGCGTTTGGGGAATGGTTGCTAATGCAGGGACTAGCGGAAGCGGATGGATTCATCAAACGGATCGGGCGGATTGGCAATTTGTATTGGACGTCAATTTGACCGCTCCCTTCTTGTGCGCGAAGCACACTTTACCGCTCATGATGGAGACGGGTGGTTCCTTTGTCGTGACCTCATCTATTGCCGGAAGCGTTGTCGGCGCTGGAGGGGCAGCAGCCTCCTACGCGGTTTCCAAGCACGGTGTTATAGGGCTGGTCAAACAAATAGCAGTAGACTACGGCAGTTATGGCATACGCGCGAATGCGATCCAACCTGCTGCGGTAGATGAGAATAATCTTGCTAAACATTCGGTCGAAGACAGAGCCGATGCCTCTACCCCGTCGGCCAAGCTGCCGAGGCCGAAAGCGTGGTTACCGATTCATCGTGCAGGCAGGGTCAAGGAGGAGTACGGGGCGACCATAGCATTCTTATTGTCTGATGATGCGGGATACGTCACCGGCTCTGCGATACCTGTCGAAGGCGGCTATCTCTCTACCTAGTAATCCGCTGCCCATCCAATCCAAGTGTATCGATCAATGAGTCGATTGATTTGCCGAGTTGGAAGAATCCCTTTCGACAATGTGGCCAAACGGTTCGATCATAGTCATTCAGGTGTTCGTAAAAGGAGTGTCCTAATGATTCAAGCATTGTGGGGAGCTCTGCTAGAGAAGAACGAACTTCTCCGGTTGGAATATAACTCGAGTGCAAGTCTTTTACCCCATGTTCTTCTACCCAAGAGGAGATCTCATGCGCGGAATGGAGGACTCTGATATTTTCAAGATCCGCCGAGCTGGTTTCAGCGATGCGATGTTTCACGTCTTCGATTGCTTCTTGCTGAAACTTTCTTTTAGTTTCTGAAGATCTCTCATCGGTCTTATCGAAGATTGCTACGGGTTTATTCGCGTTGTCCAACCATCTAGTTGATAAGTCTTCTGTCGTAACTAGAACGGCGTCATGTTCTTTTATGTTGACCGACGATAGTTCGGCGAATTGTGAGCTCGAGGGTGCTTTCTCCTCAACGGTTAAAGAATCTTGAATCTCGAATGTGTGGGTTGCCAGTTTTTCCAGGCCTCTTCCAGAGTCAGGGATCCCCTTGAGACGCTGAGCAGCGTTTTTTCGGATATTAGATTCGGTCGCAAGGTAAGTTTTTCCTGCGGTTTGTAGGCCAGCGACCCATCTCCAGCCTAGGGTATTGCTTGCCGGATCGCCATCCAAAAGGTGGTTGTAAAAGAAATCTGCTCCTAACTGCCAAGGCAGGCGTAGAGTGAATATCCAAATGCTCGCGAACCACATCCTCGCGTGATTGTGCAAGTATCCAGTTTCTTTGAGCTCATCGACCCAGGAGTTAAAAATCGCTATCTCTGTTGTGCCGGTGATAGCCTGCTCAAATATTCTGCGTCTTACAGGAACCGCTTGCACAGCTTTGGTCTCGGTCTCAACCTCCGTGATGAATGTTTCCCAGACCGCAGGACGGTGCTCTAGCCATCCCTTCCAATAGGTTCTCCAGAAGATCTCCTGAATAAATTTGAAAGCGGCGCTTCTTGAATGAGATCGCAAGACAGTCGAAATCAGTTCGTCTTCGCTCAGAATTCGGTGTCGGATATAGGGCGAGAGTCTTGAGACGAATGAATGGTCTGCCTGCCCAAGATCAAAGTTCCTATTATTTTGATAGTCTCTTCCAGCCCGAGGTAGAAACTTAGCAAGCTGATCAAGGGCGTTGGCTCTGGTCCCGAACAAGGGGGCATCTGAATTTTGGAACAATTCGACTTGCATAAAAATAGTCGCTATGAAGACGCTACTAGTAGCCAGATGCACTACTAGAGTCAGACTCGTAGTGACTTTTTGGTTTGAAAAGTGTTGAAGTATTAGCAGCTTCTTTGCCGTGGTTGTTTGAGCTGTTCGGCATATAGAAGTCCAGCCCAGGGTATTCCAAAAAACTATGTGTGTGATAGCCCGAATCAACGGCTAGCGCTTCGTCAGTTGAAAGATAGACATCGTAAGTGTGGCCAGAAGCTCCCTTAAAGGGTCCCGAGGCCACCGTGCCTATTACCCTGAGTGCGCCACTGGCATTAGAGTTAGAATTAAAGTCTGTATAGTCGTCCACTATGACTATTTTCCCCTTCGAATACATTCCGGAATGCACGCTACAACGTGGAAAAATAGTTTTAGGCGTATTTGAGTTAACGACTAGAGTACTGACGGTGGAGCTATAGGTCGCACCTTCGGTCTGGCCCAGGTCATTGCTTGATGATGTTGCATCTTGCGCCGTGGAAAACTTAAATGGATGGAAGTTGTAGACGGAATTCGAAGCGGCCTGAAAGTTCAGCGTATCGCCAACTCTCGCATAGACGATGAAGTCCTCTGAGGACGGATTAATGTTATCGACAACGTAGTTAGATGAACCATTATTGCTAACTGCGTATTCAACTGTCCTATAGGCTTTTTCGTTATCTGAGATCTCGAACTCATCATAGATCGCATCGACTTTAGCGAGCACGTCCGTTAGGTACTCAGTAGCTATTGTTTCTGAAGCGGTACCGTCTACTAGACCCTTCATATCCTCCGCCAGTGTGCTGAGGCCGAACGAGGTGATAGTGTTCAACGCTTTTAGATCTGCCTCGACATACATCTTCTGCAGGGTAGAGGTCAGCAGGGCGAGTAAGTCGGCCTGCAAATCGGCTGTCCATACTAGTGAAGAGTCATCCTCAAGCATTTTTTCTAAAACACTTTTTACCAAAGTGGTATCGCCAAAGCTCGAGGGTAGCGACGATGAGTTAGAAATGACTACAGCTGATAGTGCCTGGAAGACCGCCGCCGGGTCCACCCCCGGAATGGCTTTGGATAACGTGTGGGCGATCAAGAGCGCCTGAGCAGCATACAAAGTCAGGGCTTTGCCGGTAGCGTCAGACTCTTTTGCCAGTGCAATGTGGTCGGTAGATTTCGCCTGCTTCGTATCAGAAAAACCCAGTGTTTCTTCTAGAGTTGCAGCCTGCTCCCCAGCATAGTAGCTCAGTGTGCTGAGTGGTGTGATAACGAGCTCAGTCTGAGTGGCCGGAATATTGGCAATCAATGTCATTGCATCATCCAGGGTCTTGGATGTTGCGACATCGGTTCCGCCCAGGGATACAATAGTAAGAGTCTCGGTCGCGGGATCGGATATAGTTAGTGAAAAAGATCCATCCTCTGCGCTCGTCGTGGTTGGCTCATCCTGCCCGGCGAGAAAGTCTCCATCCAAATCGAGAAAAACAGTCGCATCTTTGATGTAGCCATCGATCACGTGGCCGCTGATCTGCGAAGTTGACATAGCATCAGTATCATCCGCAGTGTCCGTCGTGTCGGTGTCCCCAGAAGAAGTAGTTGTAGAATCGTCGTCTTGGCTAGAGTCGTCCTGAGAAGAAGAGCTAGTGTCAGTCGAGGAGGTTGAAGACGTGGTCGATGAACTGCTTGATGTGCTCGTGCTACTTGAGGATGAATCTCCCGTACTCCCGTAACCTCCGCTAGATGATGCTTGGTCGGTCATCGCAGATGAGCCGCCACCGCCACCACAGCCGGATAGAGCTACCGAGAGCACAAACAAAAAGATATGTTTAAAGTTGAGCATATTTCCTCCCTGGAAATTACAAATAAGAGAATCCGTAAGATGGTGTGAAGGGGTGGTACGTTTGCGCGTAAAAATTTCGTTCAAGATCTTAAATTGAAGACTTAGATTAAAGATGTCGTGAAGCTCGCACGCCGAGTGCGGAACCAGTGCTTACGATTTTTCTCCACCATTTGAGAGAGTTGTAGCCTTGTAATTCGGCTGCCGCGTCATCGCGGTGATCGCCCTCTTCGTGCATGAACCTCTCAAGCGCAGCCCTGAGACCGGACGGCATTAGATCTAGCTGTTCTTCATAATGTCCTACAACAAAGGTCTCAACGGCATCGATCGTTACGTAGACAGCTTTCCTTCCGAATAACGCTGGTATTGCGCCAAGCAACCAACCGGCCGTCTTCCAGAGAGGGGAAAGCAGGCTATGGTATGTTGCAGGTAGCCCCTCATGGAAAAATCTAAAATGTTGAGATTCCGTGGCCAGATGCTCTTGGGCAAATTCCCTGAGCTCGGTATCTTTTGTGACAAATAGAATTCCCTTATATATCCAAACCGCCCCTAATTCCCCGGCATGATCGGTGCGGAGTTCCGCAAGCTGAGTATGGTTGAGTCCGTCGAAAACAGATGATGGGAAAGCACTCACCTCAGACACGCTTACACGCCATCATATAATTGCCAGACACGGTATCGGAGAGGTGAAGAGCTCGCTTGAATATGTTTGCTCCGACACCCTGGACATTACGACTCTCAAAGTCATTTTTTTTGACCAGATTTCGCAGCTCGACAGGCTTTACGAATCGACGCCAATCGTGCGTACCACGTGGTAGCCAGTTCAGGATATATTCAGCACCAATCTTTTGTGCGAGGAGACTGTAAAAGGTTCGATTTATGGTTGCTAAGAATAAGATGCCCTCGCTTTTAACTTTCCTACAGGTTTCTTCTAAGAAGGGCTCGAGGGATTCGACGTGCTCCACGACCTCCATGCAGACCACGATATCGAAGGACGAGTCTGGAATTGAATGTATCGGCGTATTGAGATAGGTATTTTTTGACCGCTGTTTCCTTGCATGGTCCCTGGCAACATTGAGGCTCATCTGAGAAGCGTCAATGCCGGTAACACGGCCGCCAAGCGCTTCTAGCGACTCAGATAAAATACCGCCACCGCAACCTACATCGAGGACATTGAGGCCTTGCAAGGGCATGCTGGTCTCTGGCCGCCGCAATAGTCTAGTAGCCATCCTGCCGATATAAGGAGTGCGGATCGCATTCAATGCGTGGAGAGGCCACATAGGGCCTTGAGGGTCCCACCAAGGTGGGACCCTAGTTTCGAAGTAGTCGCCGGGTGCAATCCGGCTTCCAGCTGATTCTTGTGACAAAGCGGCAGCCCGACTTATTCCGGGATTATGACTGTGTCGATTAGGTGAATCACACCGTTAGAACCCATGATATCGGTCGCGACAACTGTTGCAGTACCGACCGTAACGGATCCATCATTCACGGCTATCGCTAAAGTGCCGTTAAGCGTTTCCACTTCCGTCATGTTTACAACCTCGGACGCTTTTACTTTCCCGCTTGCTACGTGTGCGGTCAAAACAGCGGTAAGTTTTTCCGTGTCTGCTAACAGACCCTCTAATGCGCCTTCTGGGAGATTTGCGAACGCCTCATTTGTTGGAGCGAATACGGTGAAAGGTCCCTCGCCAGAGAGCGTCTCAACCAGACCAGCGGCCTTGATCGCGGTCACTAACGTGCTTACCTGTTCTGCACCGATGGCTACTTCTACAATCGTTTGAGAAGACATCTCACCTTTTTCATGATGCCCAGCCAGAGCTGAACCACTCGAGAAAGCGATCGTTATGCAAGCAGCTTTGAGAAAAGATCTAATCGTCATAATATTTCCTTTTGTTAGACCCCCCAGTCGTCGCGTAGTATCAGGGGCGCGCGTCGAAAATTTGTTAGAACGGGGTGCAAGGGCTGTCGTTTTTACCAAGTTTTTCGTTCAGGCTGGTCGGCGAGACTTTGTCGAGAACCGGCCATGGTCGTCTAAAGACCGGTAGTTCGATCTTTAACAGGGAGATAAGTATGAGTGAAGTCAAACCACAGGACGGTCCTGTCTTGGTAACTGGAGCTTCTGGATATGTCGGGGCTCACACCGTGCACGCTTTGTTAAAAAAGGGTTTTGAGGTCAATGCATGTGTCACGAACAAATCTCGTGAAGATAAGGTTGCTCACCTGCAAGCTATGGTTCAGGAGGATATTCCAGGTCGCTTATCGATCTTTGAGGCTAATCTTTTGGAGGAGGGCAGTTATGATCAAGCGATGGATGGGTGTGCAGGAGTTCTTCACGTGGGCACCCCAATGGGTTATGCGAATGTGAATACACCGCAAGAGGTTTATGATGGAGCGCTGGCCGGTACGAAAAATGTTCTTGCCTCCATCGAGAAAGTATCTGGCGTGAAACGTTTCGTATTCACGAGTTCGTTTGCAGCGATTGGTCATCCCGCGCCGGAGGGTTATCAGTTTACCGAGGAAGACTGGGCGTCAGATGGGCGCGGTAGTGACGAGAATTGGAACTTAACTAATTTAAATGATAAGGGTGAAGTCGGCTACGCGATTGCGAAAGTGGAGCTTGAGAGACTGGTTTATAAAGTGGCAAGAGAAAGCGACGCGTTCGATGCGATCTCAGCTTGTCCAAATGTCGTGTTGGGTCCCCTTCTCAGCACCTCGCATGAGTTAGCTGGATCGTGGCAATGGTCTCTAGGGAGATTGTTAGGCGGTAAAGTATGTAAGAGGGGTTATCAGCATCTATGGAATATTGTTGATGTAAGAGACGTGGGCGAAGCGCAAGCGTTAATGCTCTCCAGTGAGCAGTGTAAAAATGGAGACCGCTTTCAGCTCTGCGCAACTGATGAATCCGGGGAATTGGATGTATTAGAGCTCAAGGGCCTCTTGGAATCTTTTTATCCGGACATGGAGATCGGACGGCCCCACGAAGAGATGTATTCCATCATCGAAAAATACGGAAAAGTCAGACAAACTCCGATTGCAAGATCTGACAAGGCTCGAAACGTCTTGGGTTTGTCTACCACATCAATTGAGGAGACTTTAAAAGCGACTTGTGAAAGCCTTATTTCACTTGATTTGGTAAAGCCTATTGCGAAGTGAATGTCTCAAATCATTGCTAATGTTTTTCAATCATCAGTTTGCTAAAAATGGTGTCCAGGAATTAGTGAAAGAAAGTCTGGTTAGTTCTCGGATTTTTGTTTCTATTTTCGCCATCTCCACTTTCTTTGGGTGTGCGACAACTGCCTACAAGCTTCCCGATATGACGTATTCTGAAAAAGCGCGGGCACAAGAACAGATTTCGAACTCGCCTGATAGAGCCGAGCGCTCGGTGACGATGGGTGAGGCCTCGGCAAAACTCACTAGGATTTACAATACGATTGCCTCTGAAGCGCGCTTGACTTGCAGGCGGCAAGGAGAGAGGTCTATCGACGACTGTAATGATTGGCCAATAGACATAGAAGATGAGTCGATATTTAACGCTTATGCTAGTGGTGACAATCAGATCACTTTCTTCCGTCAGGTTTTCAAAGTTGCCTCAGATGCAGAGATTGCATTCATTTTAGCGCATGAAATAGCGCATCATTCTCTCGACCATATTAATGAATCAAGGAGAAACACTGCGATTGGGGCGATCGCCGGAGCGTTAGTAGGTGCGGCTGTCTTGGGGGCAATTGGGGATGGGTGCGAGTCGAGTCAAACTGACTGTACTGCAGATGATGACCTGATGTCCGATTCGATGAACATAGGCGCAAGCCTTGGGCGGCTAACCTATTCACGCGCGCAGGAAGCTGAATCTGACCGTTTTGCTATCACGGTTCTCAGAAATTCTGGGTATCAATTAAATCAGGCTCGACCATTGCTTCTCTACATGGGGAACAAAGGCTCTGGTCGGGTTGGTTCTACCTTTTTTGATACTCATCCATCCGGACCAGAGAGGGTTATTCATTTCGATCGATTAGTCAGTCCTTACCAGCCCTAACGGATCAGACCAAGATAGTTATGACTGTGATAACCTTGTCCTTTGGGAGAGAATTTTGACTAGATTAGCGTCTTGCATTCTGATTTTCTGTATTACGGCGGTCTGTCATGGGGCGACGGGTGTCGCAGTCTTCGGTAGTTTTATTAAAGAATCTGGTGCTCTTGATCTCGCTAAGGAGATATCAGATCAGTTTGATATGGAGACTAATCTACAAGTCGTAGAGATAGATGGTAGAAACTACTATCGAGTGGTAAGCGCCACGCGCTCAGAGCGCGAGATTAGAAAATTGATTGATACCGTCAGACGATCCGGTGCGGAAAATACCTGGTATTTGGCAGAACCTACCGACAGCTCGGTCGTCTATCAGACGCAGTCCACCTCACCTCAGTTTGTGAGCGATAGTGACCAAAGAACTGAAGAGCCTGGTGATGCGCCTGAAGAACAAGGAACACAAGCGTTGACCGTCTCAGATGGGCTTAGGGTGAGAGTCTCGGATGAAGATATTCCGAGAATTGATGGGGCGAAGATCTCAATTGATGGGAAATTAGATGAGGCGGTTTGGAGCGAGGTAGATCCCTTCGACGGTCTCAGTGTCCTGAATCCCGATACCTTGGAGCCAGGTAGGTTTGAGACCCTTACTAGGGTCTTTTATGACGATTCCGGTATTTATGTCGCCGGTCATATGAAGCAGCCAACGAACACTTTGGTTGAGCGCCTATCTGCAAGAGACGAGAGTATAAATCGAGACGGCTTCTCCATCATGCTCGATACGTCTGGTCAGGGTCTTTATGGCTACATATTCGGCATCAATCTCGGTGGAACCAAACAAGACGGAAAATTAGCCCCAGAAAACGTCATGTCCTACGAGTGGGATGGAGCGTGGAGAGGTAAAACAAGTATTTTACCCGATGGTTGGGGCGCTGAACTTTTCATTCCCTGGTCGATCCTCTCCATGCCCGATTCTGACTCCCGTAGGCAGATAGGAATTTTTGTGGCACGAAAAGTTGCACATATTGATGAATTCTGGGGATGGCCAAAATTACCCTTTTCCGGGGCGAGGTTTATTTCCGGGTTTCAGCCTTATGGCGTAGAGGATGTGGAGCTAAGACAGCAATGGGAGGCATTCCCTTATGCCTCTGGTACCTCAGACATAATACGAGACGATGGCGAGGCGCGCGCAGGAGTGGATTTAGCATGGCGACCAAGCAGTAATCTTCAGTTAACAGCGACAATAAACCCCGATTTTGGTTCAGTTGAGTCAGATGATGTCGTCGTCAATCTAACAGCGTATGAAACGTATTTTCCTGAGAAGCGTTTGTTTTTCTTGGAAGGCACAGAAGTATTTGAAACGACACCCAGATCACGATCTGACTGGAGCGGCCCAAAAGGTAGTGGGGGTCGGAGCGCGATACTGCCCTACACGATGGAGCCCACAACCCTCCTAAATACCCGTCGAATTGGGGGTGCTGCAAAAAACGTCGAAATCCCAGGAGGTATCACGGTCGAAGGAGTTGAGCTGAGCAAACCTACCGAGCTGTTGGGAGCTTTGAAGGCGGTTGGTCAATCAGGTGGCTTTAGATACGGATTTCTGTCAGCGTTTGAAAACGAGTCTTCGCTGATTGGTCGAGTTGATGGAAGCGGAGAAGAGGTCAGTGTCGTTAGTGATGGAAGAGATTTTGGTGTTGCCCGTCTCTTGTACGAAAGTTCTGCTGATAGGGGGCGGAGGTCGATTGGCTATCTCGGCACGTTAGCGAGCTCGGAAAGCCAGGATGCGATCGTGCACGGCATCGATACGCACTGGATGTCAAAAGATGGTCGGTGGTCCCTCGATAATCAACTGATGGCCTCGGAAAAATCGGATGAGTCGGGGTATGGATTGTTCTTAGATTTAGGCTACACGCCGAGGATGGGCGTTAGCCATAGCCTTGGGGTTGATGCACTTGATGATCGGCTTGACATTTCAGACCTTGGATTCTTAAGGACCAATGATTCCTACGGAGCTTCCTATAACTTTATGGTGATGAAATCGAAGGGACTGCCTGATTGGCTGAGAAGCCAAAGGATGGGCATTTTCCTGCGTGCCAACCAGAATGGAGACGGCTACCTCAATCGCGGCTACGCGGGCGTTTTTGGCGGATTTATCTTCTCAGACAATTCAGAGTTTCGTGTGGAGATGAATTACCTGCCACCTTACTACGACGATAGGAACAGTCGGGGTAATGGAATCTACCAGTACGAGGGCGGACATATGGTTTTGTTTTCATATGGGACGAGTAGTGCCGAGAAGTTTGCGAGCTCGATTCAGTTCGGTTCACGAGCCGGTATGGATACAGATGTAAGTTACATAGCGGACCTGGGGTTTACCTATCGTCCGGTGGATAGATTTTCAATGGACTTTGACCTCGGTTTTGTCCAGTCAGAGAATTGGTACCTGCATCAAGGGGATCGAGACTTTACGTCGTTCGATTCTCTGCAGATACGGCCTGGTTTATCAATGGATTATTTCATCTCTGCGAATCAACAACTGCGTTTCACCTTGCAGTGGATAGGTATAGTAGGTGAGGGGAGAGAAAGATGGAGTGTCCCCTCTGAACCTGGCCGATTATTATCTCTATATGATAGGGATGGCGCACTCCCAGACGATTTCGCGGTATCGCAAATGACCTCTCAATTGAGATACCGTTGGGAGATAGCCCCTTTGTCAGATTTATTTGTTGTCTACACGCGTGGCAGCAATTTACCTAACCGCGTTGATGATGAGTTCGGCGTTCTTTTCGAGGACGCATTCAATCAGCCTATTGTCGATTTATTTACCGTAAAACTCCGATATAGGTTTTCTTCCTGACAAAGTTTTCGTCGTCGGACTTCAGAAATCTTCTGGCTCGTTTTGGAACTGTTTGTGAATTTCGATGATGCCCGGGGTTAGGACAACCAGCCACACTGCTGCCGCGATTCCAACCCAAGAGGTCGGCAGCACGGCAAGTAGCACTCCCCACATTGCAAGAAAGCCCCAAACTCGCGGCATCATTTTTTCAGGGTTAGCACTCGGTGTATCGCCTTCACGCATCAAAGGAAAGACCTTGGGTCTCAAAAACCATCCATGAGCTGTCATACCGAGTAGAAATCTGGGCCAGGATTGTGGTTCGTACGGGAGTTTCGGATTTTTATCCATCGGAGCGTCTTCCGCGCTCTCAAAGTTGTTTTTTATTTCTTCTAATGTATAGATCGCCTCAGGTCGGGAGCCAGCCCCAGCCATATTGCTGTACTTGGGAACACATCTCCATCGATAAAGCACTCGTCCGGTCTTGTGAATGGCCAGAACCCCGGGTTGATAATAGCCTTTAGGATGCGATGTCCATTTGCGATTACGTAGGTGCCCCGCATTCTCGTTATAAAAAAGGTCGAGCCAGCCTCGTTCCGCACAGATTTTTCGAATCTCATGATGCGGATCACCAACAATCGGAAAATTAAGATTCCACGCTTCCTCGGCTTCTACTGCGAGTGCTTGAGGCTCACTGGTTATACCAAATACCTCACCACCAGCCTCTCTAATCTGATCTACCACGCCCAGTTTGATATAGCTCCGTAACTCGAAGCGACAAGGAGGTCACCACAAACCGCGGTAGTACAGCAAAAGCACGAACTCAAACTTTTCTAGTTGTTGATCCAACCATCCAACTCTATTCCCTTCGGGAGGGTCTAACAGAGGCGGAACCGCCGGCTCGACCAGATCAATAACCGAGAACTCAAAGCCAGTTTCGGACGGTTGGAAAGCAATTTGCTTTCTATCGCAAATTTCACCGTCGCATAAGACCACCCCTAATTCGAATGGAGTCTTAATGTCTGTTGGGATTTTGGTATCGGCAAGTCCCGTCAGCTCGAAATTCGCCTGGTATTTCGTGTTGATCCAATCAACCGCTCCGTCGAGCGTGGTTTGAAGATTTTTTGGTATGTCTTCTTTGAGCAACATAGAGGAAAAGTGACTAATTTACTAAGAACAATAATAGCAGTATTTTTAATAGCAGTATTTTTGTTTTCGTTTAAGTTAGCCATTACTAAAGGTGGGTATTGCAAAAGCTCAAAAATAAGTCAGTTAGTCATTAAGAGTCGCCCCATCTGAGTTATCGCTTTTTTATGTGCCATCATCTCGGTCTCTCCAAGATCGTTTCTGGGCTTATTCAATAATTCAAAATGTTGATATTCATCTTTACCCGAGACTAGAACGGCGGTGTCCGCGCCTTTCGTTTGTTTTACTCTTGCGGAACAGTACCTAAGAACCATTCCAATTCGACGATCATCAGAAGTATTTGCCCTGCTTCCATGTATTGTTCTGACGTGATGAAGAGACATCTGTCCGGCTTTTAGCGGAGCCTCTATCAACTCCTTGTCTGAAAGATCTTTCTTTACCACTTGGCCTCGGGTCAGCAAATTGTTGGGGGCATACGTATCCTCGTGATCAATTAAGTCGCCTTTGTGACTGCCAGGTATGAAAACCATAGGACCAGATTCAGTTGGGGCGTCCGACAAAGCAATCCATGCAGTGATAACCTCATGTGGCTCTAATCCCCAATAGCTAGCGTCCTGATGGAAAGATACGATCTTTCGATCCCCAGGTTCCTTGATGAACCAGTTAGTTGACCAAAGCAGTACGTTGTCCCCTAGTACTCCACTGACGCAAGCCAGGATTCGAGGGTTTGTTGCGACGTCCCAAGCCCATCTTTGTATCAAGTGAATATCAGTCGTAAATGATCTGGCTCTATCTTGCCCACCAAAGTGGTGTTCGAGCGACTCAAATTCTTGTCTAAATCGTTGAGTTTCGCTCGAAGTGAAAACATCAATAGGACTAATGAACCCACTTTCCCAATATTTGCTTAAATCGGAGCCTGAAAGTCCTTCCACGCTCGCTCTCCTAGTTGGCTAGCACAAGGAAAGAATACAGGTGAAATATTTTCAGCTAAATGGGCTTGCTAAAAGTGCCGTGTCACGAGAGGGTCAATATGCTCTAAATTATCTAGAGTTTTCTTAGAAAATTTATTTATGAGCTTAGTGTCACGAACCCATGGAGTGAGGGGTTTCTTTCTGCGAAACTCCCCAAAGGGGGTGGTTGTATGAATGTTTCCAATATTAATGGTGTCGATGAAAAAGCGATTGGTTCTAAGGCTTTTGTTCCTTCCTTAGAGATAACTGAGGGGCAGCCTGCACCGATAGCTGCAAATGGTGGTTGGTCCTACATGGCCAGGGATCGCGATGGTGATGCAGGCACCACGGCGGCAACCCAGGACGCCTTAGAACAGATTAGAAGTGGTGAGGGGCAAAAGGTGATTGATCTCATCGAAAACGCTCCGCCAGGACCAATAGAAACTAAGTGGGGCCCGGGTTTCCGCAGGTATGCCGAGTGCATGAAATACATTGAATCCTCCAACCTGAATGTGCCAGAGGGTGGAGTCGCGCTGCCTTTGCGATACACGATTTATGAGGCGCCCTCATACTCCGTAGTTTCCTCGAATGCTCTCTGGAAGGATCCGTTAAGGGAGCTTGAGGCTCAAGCGTTAGCCAAGGATGAGCGAGATAACGCTCGGCGATGTCTGTATTTCCCCCAGGTTCTCCGCGATGCACGTCGAATCTCGGAATATCATGCCGGTCTAGACCCTACTACACCGCAGTGTATGGACAGACTGGGGGTCTCGTTGGCGGATTGCGAATCGAAATGCCAGAATTTTTACGACGCGGCCGAGGTTGAGCGTGTTTTCTACCCAGAGATAGAGAATCTGCTTCTTCAATTTTTTCCGGATGCCTCCGATGCCCTAGTCTACAATCATGATGTTTTCGACAAAGACTATGCCGGAGACAGAACAGAAGACCAGGAAAATAAGAACCCTGGTGTCAATGCTAATTACGCAAACCTGGTCCACAATGATTTAAATGACAACAGTGGGCGAGTCAGGTGTAGAGAGCTTCTGACCAAGAATCTCCGTAATTTTGGTCGTACTCAGAATTTTACGGAAGAGGAAGCCGATCAGAAAATGGCTCGTCGTTTCATGTCAATCAATCTTGCGAAACCGATGGAGACGGTAGAGCAAAACCCCTTTGTCCTCTGCGCATGGCCGTCTTTTGCAGATCAGCCTTATATCAATAATTATCGAGTTTATGACGACCGGGTTGGAGAGACGACTCGGTTCACCTATCGATCCGAACACGAGTGGTATTGGGTACCTCAACAAAAACCGAACGAGGTTTCAATGTTGAAGTGTTATGACTCAATAACTGATGGATCCGTGTCTCGCTGGTCTTTTCATTCAGCCTGTATTGATCCGACTGCGCCAGAAGATGCTCGTTGCAGGAAAAATGTGGTTGTGAGGGCGTACGTTTTTTTCTGAGCAACACAAAGTAAATGGTCAGTAAGTTGATAAGACCCAGCGATCGCTGGGTCTATACCTAATCGATTACGGCGCTTTGCACCTATACGACTCGGCTTTGTCCTTGTCTCCCTTTCCATCATACTCCGCAAGTTTTGGGAAAGGGCAAATCGGTCGAGAAAATCCTCCCGTTTTTGCGGGCATCGTTTCCTCTGCGTCACCGAACTTCCAACTATTCTGAGTCGCAATTAGCCTATCAGGAGCAACGTCTTTCTCTCTCCAGTCGACAATAGGTGCCACGTAATCCGTCAACCAGGCGCCCGGACCTGCTCCACAGTGAACCATTCCTGGCACCATGAATAGTCTGAAGAAGTCTTCTGTTTGATCTGGCCCACCATTAAGCTCATTCGCCTGATCGAAAAATTCTAGTGCGCGACCGGCGCGTAAAGGAAAGTCGTTCCAACCCTGGTACATCAGTAGCTTTCCACCATGATCTTTGAAATCTTTTAGGCTGGCATTTGCTACATCAAGAAAACTTACCTCTTCTAACATGTAGAAATCCTTAACCGGATCAAATTTACTTGCGCTGAACCCTGGCACTTTTCGCATCAAGATATCCAGATAGGGAGTCATTCCATCAATAAGAGAGAGCGAACCATCCCCTCCCAACTGACCTGTTGGCAACATCCACATCGCCCAATCACCTGCGCTTTCAGCCCCTGGCATCACACCTGGTGATAATATTGCTCCGTCTGCATCGATCAGACCTTCATACATATAAGTGGCCGTTTCGATTTGTTCTTCAGTCAAGCAATCGTCTTTTGCCTTTGATTTGCATTTCAGATCTTCCAGTTCAAGCTTTTCTATGGGACATGAACGAGGATCGTTGATTACGCCATCCTCGACACCATCAATCGCGTCACAAGCCCGGCGAGAATTCTCGTCGAGAAGTTTTAGCGATGCCATTGTAAGAGGACCTTGGGCCTGCTTTCTCGAGCCAGCTATGGCCCATGGAATGAATTCCAGAAATTGGAATAGGGGCGCTCCCGCGATTATTCCATCATAATCGTTTGGAAACAGCGTCGCCTCGAGCATTGCAGCACGACCGCCATTCGAGCACCCGCTGAGATAGGAGTACTCGATATCCCTTTGATAATATCGCTCGATCGAAGCTTTCGCTAATTGTGTCGCAAGATGCACCCCGCGATAGGCGTAGTCGATGAGCGGTTCGGGCTGGGCAGCAAACTCCAGACCTTGGCCCTCATGGCCAGTATCAGTTGAGGCCATCGCGAATCCGCGGCTAAGAAGACTGGTTATATCACCGATAGAGCCGGCTCCACCCCCGACGGTTGAAAACATCAGCCTGCCGTTCCAGTTCTTTGTAGGCATAGTCACCTCGACCTGGATTGCCCGGTTGATCACTGCTCGCACCTTGCAGTGTTCGGGGATGAATTCGGTCGCTTGAATTATCTTCCCTGGCTCAACTGCATATGAAAGGTCGGTTAGTTGATAGAGTTTATGGCAAGACCGCTCTTCATGATGTCCTGCAGAGACTGCAGTGGTAAGTAACAATAGGACTGTAGCGAAAATTACTCTCATTATTTTCTCTCTTTTAATGATTAAAGATGCTTTTGGGACTGGCGGGCAAGAATGTTATCGATCTTCTTCTTGCTTTCTTTGTAAGGGTCATCGCGCAAGTTGAGATACTCCTTAAGAGGCATTTCCCGAAATTTTTTAGACATTTCACGCGCATAATCCGATTCCGCTACCCGATGATATGCATACTGTGCCTGACCATCGAGAGCGGTCTTGATGCCCTGTATTTCGTATGCTTTTTTCGTGGCACGTTTATATTGTGTAGCGAGTTGCCAGTTCATGAGGCCTATCCTCTCAGCAAAAGCTGCCGTGAATTCATCGATATCTTCGGCATCAATGCAGTAGTTTGCCATTCCCAAACGATAAGCTTCGGCTCCTGTAATGCTGTCGCCAGTGACAGCCAGCTCCATGGCTTTTCGCATCGGTAGGCTCCACGGGAACCAGAGCATATCCACTCCCATGGATCGCATGGGCGGATATCCTATTTCGCAATCTGGTGTCGTCACAAGTAGGTCGCACATCGATGCGAGTTCCGATCCGCCAGCTAGCGCATAGCCGTGAATCTGGGCAATAACGATCTTGGAAAGGTCCCAGATCTGGAACCATTGTTGGACTACGTACCGTGCCCAATGGGTAACACCACTCGTGTCGACATATTGATTCCCCAAATCGGGTTCATCGTGCCCCATCCCTGACAAATCGTACCCCGCCGTAAAACATCGCCCCGCACCCTTGATCACGATGACATTTATTTCGTTATTTAGATCAGAGTGTTTAAGTGCATGAAAAAGTTCTGCTCTAAGTTGATGGCTCATGGCATTCATTTTGTCTGGTCGATTCAATGTGATGGTTGCAACATGTGCTTCTTCATCAACTTGGTAGACTATCTGCGAGTACTTCAATTTCTTCTTGTACCAAGCAGCTGACCTTATCTCCAAAGTCTCTAGTTCTGCTTCATCTAAATTTTCTTCTGCCATGATTTAACTCTCTCCCCTTATTTCACTTTGCCATTCTAGGATAGCTCCTCTTGAAGGGTTACTGAACTAGATATCAATAACTTGCTTGGTTATGCTCCTATGAGGTATCCGGTTGGCGGAAGAGGGGCACCGTTGATGGCACAAGAGTCATATTATGAGCATCTGTTCGGGGTAAGAGATAAGGTCGTTTTAGTGACTGGAGGCACTCGGGGCATTGGAAGGATGATTGCGGAGGGTATGGTTCGCTGTGGGGCGCGTACCTATATTGCCTCGAGAAAAGAGGATGCATGTCGTGAGACCGAGGCTCAGCTGTCTGAATTTGGCTTCTGTAAGGCTATTACGGCGGATATTAGCAACCTAGAAGGGTGTCAGCGTCTAGCGGAGACGCTTCGTAAGCATGAAGAATCCTTGGAGGTGCTGATCAATAATGCTGGCGTCACCTGGAGCCAAAAAATCGAAGAGTTTACCGAGAAGGCCTGGGACAAGGTTGTCGACCTGGACTTGAAGAGCCCTTTTTTTCTCAGTCAGCAAGTCCTTGATTTGCTGAAGGTTAAGGCGAGCCCAGAGAATCGATCAGTCATAATAAATATCTCTTCTGTCAATGGTATCAAACCCAGTGGTCTTCAGAATTACTCCTACGTGGCAGCCAAGGCAGGTTTGCAACAGCTTTCGGCGCAAATGGCCCGCGACCTTAATGAAGACAATATTAATGTCAATGTCATTGCGCCGGGACCGTATAAATCGAAGATGACCGCGCCGCTTTATTCGAATCCTGAGGTCGAAGCAGAGGTAATGAATAATTTCTCAATGGGGCGATGGGGTGCGATCGAGGACGCAGCTGGACTGTCAATATTCTTGAGTTCAAAAGCAGGTTCCTTCATCACAGGTAGCGTTATCGCCTCGGATGGCGGTGACACCAATCTAGGCTAGATTTTTGGCGGAGAAAAATGTGGAGGATAAGATCGAAGGTCCAGGTGCTCTGGAAACGAGAAACGTGGGGACTTTTGGGATTGCGAAGACCACTCTTTTGGATAAACGTTTCACCATGGCCTACGCCGCGGGAATAGGCGATGACAATGTAGTCTATTTCAATGACGAGCGGTCAGGAAGTCCACAAGTACATCCCTGTATTGCTTTCTCTTTGCAATGGGCGGCGCGATTTCGACCCGACCAGTCTCAAGATCCGAGAATTGCTTCGTTCGGGGTTCACGCGTCAACAGATCTGGTCGTCCATAGGCCCTTCAAGTCGGGAGAGGCCATAACGACTCAGGGCCAGCTGCTTCAAATGAGGCAGATTAGCCCAGGTGTATACAATGTAGATCTCTACAGGATGACCTCGAGTACGGGAGAGTTAGTGGCGGAGCTCTACTATAACGGTATCACGCGCGGAGCAACACTGATGGGATCGGACGCCGTTGCCGGCCAGGAATTGTCACCACCAAAGGTTTCGGGCGTTGTCTCTGTAGATCCCATTTGGAAAAAAGAAATATTTGTCCCTCTTCATGCCGCGCAACAGTACACAGAATGTGCTCAAATCTATAACCCGATTCATACTGAGCCGAGCGTCGCCAAAGCCGCCGGTCTCCCTGATATGATTCTGCATGGAAGCGCGACCAAAGCACTGGCATTGACGGCGATAATTGGCCAGTATTTCAACGGCAATCCTGAGCAAATAACGAGGCTTGTCGGGCAGCTCAGGGGGATGGTTTTGATGAATACCAGTATTCAAGTAGAGGTTTTAGCTGAACAAAGGAGGGAGAACACATTGACTTTGGTGTTTCGGGTTGTGAATTCTGACGGACAGTTGGCGATTAGTAACGGAGTCGTAACGGGGCGCTTGGGTTTATAGTACAAATGCAAGGCGTGTGATCGCATTAGGATAATTGAAGTGGAGGGGGAATGGCTTTTCAAGGAATACTGATCGCAAATAGAGGTGAAATTGCGATTAGGATCGCTCGGGCGGCGGCAGAATTGGGAATCAAATCGGTTGCGATTTATTCAGAGGACGACGCATCCAGTTTACATACAAAGATTGCCGACGAGAGTTTTCTCCTGCCAGGTCTGGGCGCAGCGGCCTATTTGAATATGAAGGAGGTGATTAGCGCTGCGAAACTATCTGGTTGCGACGCGATTCATCCCGGTTATGGATTTCTATCTGAACAAGCCTCCTTTGCTGAAAAATGCTCGGAAGCGGGCCTAACTTTCATTGGCCCTAAAGTCGATCACCTAAAACTATTTGGTGATAAAGGCGCAGCGAGGGCTGCTGCAGTATCAGCCGGTGTTCCGGTGCTAAAGGGTATTGATAAGGCTGTTACGCTTAAGGAAGCGGGCGCTTTCTTTGATGAGGTCAATGGCGGCATCATTATCAAGGCCGTCGCTGGCGGTGGTGGACGCGGCACTCGTTCGGTTGCGGATAAGGCTGATTTAGAAGAAGCGTTTACGCGGTGTGAATCTGAGGCAAAAGCCTCTTTTGGTATAGGCGATCTTTATGTAGAGGAGTTTGTTGAGAAAGCTCGTCATGTCGAGATTCAAATACTCGGCGATGCTGGTGGCAATGTGGTTCATTTTGGCGAGCGGGAGTGTTCGGCACAAAGGAGAAATCAAAAAATCGTCGAGATCGCCCCGGCGCCTGGGCTTGATAGAGAACTTCTCAACGATATGGTCGAATCTGCGACTCAGTTTGCTAAAAAGGAGGGCTATTTCAGCCTTGGCACCTTTGAGTTTTTAGTAGATGTTGGCTCCAAAGAAGCTAAATTTGTATTCATAGAAGCAAACGCGCGATTGCAAGTGGAGCACACGGTGACCGAGGAGGTCATGGGTGTGGACTTGGTCAAGAGTCAGATT
>CAJXCK010000041.1 GCA_913051785.1 uncultured Gammaproteobacteria bacterium | reverse complement strand
GCGTGTCCAATATAACTATTGGTCGAAGCAAACGTCGCAAAAAAGGAGAGGCCTACGGCCGCTCCACCCAGTCTACGATTCGCCACATAATATCCAGAGATGTCTGAGGCCTCTCTCCTGGAAGCCAGAGCGTTGCCTGCTAAAAAAGCCAAATACGCGAGCAAAAAGAGAGCGGCGAAAGGATGCTCTAGAAACCAAACAAACATTTAGGTCTACTATGAGGTGTTTGGTTGAGTCCTACGCTAAAGCAAGCGCCTGCCTTCGAAGACTATCCAGTGCCGAGAAGAACTCTTCCTTCTTAGCATTAACGTGCGCTTTCGCCTGTCGAATCTCCTCGGAGATCTCTTGACGACTAAGAGAGGCCTTTTGCACAAACCGGTTTTGTTTCTTCAAAGACTCCCACTTGCCTATTGCATCAACCCAATCTTTTCTGAGCTCCAGCACCTTCTCCTCTAATTGAGTATAGAGAGCCTGGGCATCAGCACTAAGCTGATCTTTATTCGGCAATATCGCGTCCATCCTTCTCGATCCGAGCACTGCTGCCTCTTCCTTCGCTGACGCTTTGTTCAACTCCCCTAGCAATCCAAATGCTCGCATCATCAGTATTGGGTAACGCGATGGGTCAAGCAACCAGCCAGTCCAACCAAAGCCGTTTCGATAATCTCTCGGAAAATCATGATGATCGCCATGGTGGTTGCCTTCGCCCACTGGTCCAAGCCAAACGTAATTGTTCTTAGCAGAGCTACTCAAACCCTTTGTCCAGCCCCACATATGCGTAATGCTATTCACTGTCCATGTATTATGCTGGATCGCAACGGTGCCGATCATTGATCCTGCGAGGAGCGCAAAGAAGCCGATCCATCCACCTGTCGCGAAGCCTAACGCCATAGGTACCAGAAAAATCCAGAATGTAGTCAAGAGTCCGTACCATCTCTCTTGAGTCATGATTATCGGGTGACGCTTCGCAGTGTGAGCTTTTACGACTTCTTTTGTCCGCGGGTGAAAAAAACAATGCGCTAATGTGTGTGACCAGAGAAAGTTTCTTACCGGGTCTGCGAACCAAGTCGCACTATAGGGGTCGACTTCCCTATTGCCATGGCGGTCTACGCCGTGGTGGAGTGTGTGGTTAGCTGACCAATAACGAACACTCCCCTGAACGCTAAAAATTTGACCGAAGAAACAGAAAAAGGCATGCACAGGAGCGGAAACGCTCTTCGCAGCATTATGGGTGATCAATCTGTGGGTATAAACCGTGGTCGAAAAAGACCCTACCAAGCAATGAATAACGGCCCAGAGAGCAGCGTATCTCACCCATTCAGCTGGAGCTGCGAATAAGAGCCACGAGAACAAAACAATCGCGGCCGAATGTACACTTATCAAAAATACAATTGTGCTCCAATCGAGCGAGAAACCTTTCCCGAATAACTCACTGAATGTTTCGTATAGCGGTTCGTCTTCTCGGCCTTGATTTCCCATCGTCAACCGTCCTTCTTCTTATTGCTTACGCATATTGCGTAATGCTGTTTCTAAACTCAAGTTGCCATTTTAGACCTCATATGTTGAGGCAATGTCAAAAATTGCGTGTCTTTAGACTACAAGTGTTTACCTCTTTTGCTATGCTGATGGAAACGTTAGGGAGTAGCCCAAGTGAGCCTCAAAGTGACCCCGCGCGAGAACAATTTTGGCGCCGAGATTACAGGCATAAAGCTTTGCGAACCGCTGGGAGGATCACTTGCGAAGAAATTAAAAGAGGCTTGGTATCAACACCAGGTTCTTTACTTCCCCAATCAGAATATTGATCATAATCATCTAGAGTCTTTTACCGAGGCCATTGGGCCTTATGGTATCGAGCCGTATGTCAAAACCTTGGATGACCACCCCCACATCATAGAAGTGCGACGGGATCCACACGAAAAAATTGCTCCTTTCGGAGGGAGTTGGCATTCCGACTGGTCCTTTCAAGAGCAGCCACCAAGCGCTACGATCCTCCATGCCAAGGTAGTCCCACCAATTGGTGGCGACACGCATTTTGCCGACGGGATAAGGGCCTATGAGGAACTCGATGAAGCGCTCAGAGCCGAAATAGACGAAATGGAGGCTATCCACAGTGCGAGGCGACCGTACAGTCACGAGGGTTACAAACTGGGTGGAGATAGAACAAGCATGACTGTACTGCCGAGCGATGATGCATACGCGACTCAAAAGCACCCGATCGTTAGAACTCATCCAGAATCGAAAAGGAAAACACTCTGGATTAATCCGGTCTACACGCTGGCAATCGATGGCCTATCAGATTCAGCAAGCAAATCACTACTTTCGAAACTGTTTGAACACCTGCTGCAAGATGAGTTTATTCTCAAGCTCAAGTGGGCTAGGGACATGCTCACGATGTGGGACAACCGCAGCGTATTGCATTGTGCACAAGGGGGATACGAGGGACATTTGCGACTAATGCACAGGACCACTGTAGCCGGCAGCAAGCCATTTTAAGAACCTAATGGCAAATTTTGAGCTCCATCCTAGGCTCGCCCAAGACTGTCATTTTTTAGGAGTGACTCAAGGCAGCCAAATACTGTTAATGGACGATGCGAGATTCCCTTGGATGATTTTGGTTCCAGAAATACCCGACGCCCTCGAATTACATGAATTATCTGACGCAGCCTTTGCAGGTTTAACTTACCTTGTAAGAGAAACCTCTGAAGTTTTGAAGAGGATTACTGAAGCCGAAAAGATCAACGTCGCGGCACTTGGCAATCAAGTACCTCAGCTACATGTTCATGTTGTAGCTCGGTTTAGCAGCGACGATGCTTGGCCACAACCCGTCTGGGGACTAGATGGTAAACGCCCATATGAAAAGAAAACTCTTAGACAACTCGAAGGAGAAATCAGCAAAGAGCTAATCACCGCATAAGTATCACGGCAGAGGTATTTTGTTCACGAAAAAGGGCTGGTCGTAGCCTCGGACCACGGCCGGTCTTTCACTGATCTTCATATACCACAGCAGAATATTTGGAAATTCGTTCAAATCTATCCCCTGCCACTCGAAACGGGATATCCAAGGCCAGACCGCCATATCCGCTATCGAATAGCTGTGAGATAAGAATTCTCTGACAGACAGGACGCCCTCTAAAACCTTGTATAGTCTTAAAGCCTCGTTCTTGAATCTTTCTTCGGCATAAACCGATTTGCCACTATTGTAGCGACTGAAATAGTGAACCTGACCAAGCATTGGGCCCAGCCCCCCCATTTGCCACATGAGCCACTGGATAGTTTCAAGCCGATCCTCTCCCCAGAAGGCGCCATATTTTTCGGCCAAATAAATTAGTATCGCCCCAGATTCAGCCAATGCGGACCCTCTATCCGAATCAAAAATCACTGGTATCTTGTTGTTTGGACTCATTTCCAAAAAATCGGGCTCGAACTGCTCGTTTTTTTGAAGATCAACCGCTTTTACCGAATAAGCTACCCCAAATTCTTCCAGAGCAATTGATACCTTGCGTCCATTAGGCGTCGGCGCTGTGTAGAGTTCTATCATATCGAGGGAACCTCAATAATTGGTTTGTCCAAATCTCTGTCTTCGGTTGGCCTCAATTCGCTGACTTTCATATTCGTCAGGGTAAAGAAGCTTTCTCCCCATCCACACTTTCCTCTTCTATCGCAGTAACATCGGTCTCTTCAATCAGCAATCGATCTACGGAGTAACTCGCCACCCGGTAAGTGCCAGCAATCTTAGTCGACGTAACGGTGAACTCATCTTCACCGGTTTCAAAGAAATTGAGGGTAATAGTCTCCTGCGGAAACTCTAGTTCAATCGAAGTTTGGGTGGTAACACCCTCTGATTGAGGCTCGGCAATACCCAAAACTCTTAAATTCTGAAACCGAGCGATATAGTCTAAAACTTTCTCTGAGTCTGTTTTATTTCCATTCCACGTCCAGAGAAATTCATCTCCTCGATCTAGCGAGTCTGCCTGACCGCCAGGTCGTTTAATGCGAATTTTCACTGGGTCCCGATCGACAGCCAGCAAACGTTTATCTAACCAATCGTCGACTCCAGATGCGATCTCGTAGTTAGATAATTTTACCGAAAAGACATCTTCCTCCCCCAGCAGACGAGCATGCACTTTCCCAAAGCCTGGGGAGGTTCCTGCAAAAAGCGTCGCGAGAACACTTCCTCCCGAATCGCTCACATCTATCCTGCGTTGAAAATTGCTTTCCCCCACCTCAAATCTTTGATGCGCAGCTGTTGTACTTGCTATCGGCCAACCTGACTCGAGCGCGAGTATTTTTCCCAAAACGTCGACAATTTTGACTGAGTCGGCAGGAAACTCGTCGTTTACGCTCGCACCATCCGCCCAATTTTCTGAATTCCTCACAAGGCGTGCAGTATTCTCACCGTCATTTATCTCGATCGTCATAATTTGGGTTCGATCAAGTTCAATTAGGCTGCCGGGCTGATCAAGCTCGCCATCTAAGCCAAACCAAAATACAAGGATCAGTAGAAGCTGAAGACCAAAGACCATAACCAAAATTCGGGAAATCCTATCCATCGTTTTCATTCCTGGCCTAATTCTCTTAATCTTTCTTGATAAATTTCTTTTCGATGTCGTTCATTTCTTCTAAATATCCACCAAACAAAGAGCAGCAGAAGAATGGCGATACCGTAATTTACGGTTTCTATAAGCGCTTGAGTCGATTCCTGTAGGTTAGGCAATGTTCTATTAAACTGCCCTCTCGAGCTGATCGAGTTAAGATTTTCTTCTTCCAAAGCCCAGTCGACGGCATTCGCTATAAATTGAATATTATTCAGATTAAGCGTCCCATCCGCGGAACCCACCATGCTTAGTGTTTGATCCGCGAGAAAATCATTGGATGCTATGACCAGAATGCGAGCCGACTCTGGTGATCTTTCTATAACGGAACCTACGACTAATGGTTCGGTCTGCTCTTCTTCATTTTCAGCATCCTCACTTTCTTCCTTCGGCTCATCTGTCTGGAGTAAGGGAGAGCTTTTCCCTGAAAAAAAGCTGTCGAATCTTCCTTCGAGAAGAATCCCGAGATCTCGGCTTTTGAGCTCTCCCTCAGGGATAAACTCACTTAGACCATCTTCTGAAAATTTAGGCATAACGTCTGTATTCTCAGTTATCCAGCTCCCAGCGCTACTTGATAGAAGGGTTGTTGTCTGTCGAGTCTCGCGTTCCTCTACCTCGATAGGAGAGGACCAGCTCAAAGTCAGTTGTGGAATCCCTCTGGTTATGGAGCTTGAATCATTTAGTCCCGCACCCCTGAGGTCGGCAAAGAAAGGATAATCTAGGAGCACAAGATCCTGAAAACTAAAGCCACCCACATTCCTTGTTACAGGAACCGGAAATGCCGAATTTTGGGGATCCATTAACAGAACAGCTTGACTAGAAATTCCTTGATGCTCCAACCAGCCCTCTAAACCGCTTGTTTGTCGGGCAGCGCTAAGGTTATCTGCACTGAGTGTCGCGACAAAAGGAGAGGTCGCGAGGAAAACTGTGCCCCCTTTCATCAAAAACTGGTCGACTGCAAAGACCTGTTTTTCACTAAAATTCTTCGGTTCGAGAAGGATCATCATATCGGCTTCAGAAGGCACAACACCGTCTGTCAGATTATTTCTTACCACGGTGTAATCGTTGCTTAAAAATTCCGTTAACTGATTATATTGATTGGTTGGCGCGGTCTGCATCTGCCTTCTCATATACTCAGGCACCTGCTCGGGTGCCACGAGAACTATCGTCTTCAACATACCCGCAGCAAAACGCTTCATAGATTCCTCAACAACCCTTCGAAAGGATTCCTTATCGAAAGACTCCGGCAGGGGAACCTGTACCACCGTCTCATCTCTTTGAAGGGTTAGGTAAAAATAAAATCGGTTTTCATCAAACAAACTAGCGGCCATCGGTTGAAAGCCAAAATCCTCCGAAATCTTGAGTGCGACCTCTCCCTCGTCAGCTTCAGGGTTGATAATCTCCGAGGCCAACTTCCCATCTCCCTCTTTTATCAATTCATCTATAACGGCAGTTACATCATCTTTAAAATCCGCCAAAATTTCTGGCAACTTTTCGTCTTCTGATAGGTAGGCTACGAAACGCACCTCTTCAGAGACGCTGTCGAAAATCGAACCCTCGCTCTGAAAGTCAAAAAGTACTCGTTTGATACTTCTAGTGATGTCGAATTCTGGGTTTTTGAGCTGGACATCCAGCTCAGATTCGGAAGTCGCTTTTACTTCGATGAGATCCGGAAAGCTCAGAACCTCATACTCATCACCATACTCAATCAAGACGTCAAAATAGGAGTTAACTAAGCTCGCTTGATAACGATCTGATATCTGAAAAGGCACCGCACGGATTCCATATTTTGCATTCGCCTCCTCTTCGAGCTCAGGATTGTCGGCCGGATCAATAAGTTCCAGCCGAACTTTTCCTCGCCCGGCAACTTCATACTCCCTGAGCAAATCCTTTAAACGGGGTGAGAGAGGTGCGAGCAATGGGTGAGTTTTCGCACTAAAATAACCCCTAATCCGCAGTGGCTCTTTCAATTGAGCTAAGTAACTCTTAGTTGGTTCTGAGATTGAAAAAATCCGTCCTTCTGTTACGTCAAACCTAAGACTGGATACCGGGTACATCCACGCATTCACCAATAAGAAATTGGCAACCAGTAACCCTGTCAACCGACGGGATTGCATTTGCAGCCGCGATTTTCCGCCATCGGATCTCCCTTGCTTGGTAAGAACATAAACATTAAGAACGAGGAAGACCGCTGATATAGAGAAATAAAAATACATATCTCTAACGTCGATTAACCCTCTCGTGATCGACTCAAACCTAGATCCGCTTCCGAGCGAGCGAAGCACTTCTTGCATCGCTGCCGGATAAAGGTCGACGAAAAAATTGGCTCCAATCAGATAAAAAAATCCGCATAAGCTGCTGGCGATAAGAAGGCTTACAATCTGGCTCTCTGTCCTGGCACTGACGAATAACCCAATGGACAGATACGCGAGCGAAAGCAACGCTGCCGCTAGGTAGCCCGCGAGTACAGGACCCCAATCCAGCGAACCTAACATGCTGACCGAAACTGGGATTGGTAAAGTCAAGAGAAGACTGACCCCAATAAGCGTTAAGCACGCCAAGGCTTTACCTATGACTAATTCAGGGATGCTCGTAGGTAGCGTCATCAGATACTCGATCGTCCCGCTTCTCCTTTCTTCACTCCACATTCTCATTGTCAGTGCCGAGCAAAGGAAAATCAGTAGAACCGGCAAACCCTCAAACATAGGACGCACATCGGAGATATTGCGGGCAAAGAATGCTTCCACCCAAAAAAACGTGAACAATGTGAGCCCCAAAAATGCGCCTATAACCAGATAAGCCAGTGGGGAACCAAAGAATAGTCTCAACTCTTTAGTCGCTAACTCCCAGACTATCGCGCGTTGGACCCTCACTTTGACACCTCGGCCTCACTAACATCGCGGAAGAGCGTTTCTAGATTAAGTTTCTTCGGAGCGATGCCATAAATTGGCACATCGGATTCGACACAAGCTCTGGCGATGCGATCAATCGCTGTCGAAATGTCTTCTTTAACGCCAATTTCCCACCGACCTTGGTCTAGCTCTTTTAGGTTAGAGACTATCGCCACGTTTGCTAGCAATCTTTCTATCGGGGCTTCGGAAGTTGTCGATAAAGCAATCGAACTCCCTTCTGTTAGATCACGCAGATTCTCATCCACGGTTAATTTTCCAGCGCTCATTATTAGGACCCTATCGCAGATCGCATCAACCTCTTGCATGACGTGCGTGGATAAAATGACCGTGGCCTCCTTTGCCAGAGTCAGGATTAAATCACGCATTTCTTGATTTTGCTTGGGGTCAAGGCCATTAGAAGGCTCATCCAGAATAAGCAACCTTGGTCGGTGAAGAATTGCCTGGGCCACTCCGACTCTTTGCTTAAAACCTCTGCTCAAGGTAGCGATCGGCTCAAGAGCCTTAGATTCCAGATTTGTTGCGGATAACGCGTTATAGACTTCGTCCTCGCTGTGCCTGCCACGCATCCTCGCAGCGAAGAACAAATAATCTAAAACAGAAAGTTCCGGGTAAATAGGCGGCGATTCCGGGAGATAACCGATCGACTCCCTGACCAATTCTGGTTCTTCGAGAATGCTCATGCCATCGACCAAAACTTCACCCTGACAAGGCTCAATGAAACCAGTCAACATTTTCATGATTGTTGATTTACCAGCCCCATTGTGTCCCAGCAATCCGACGACTTCTCCTGGTTCAACCGAGAACGAGACTTCCTCTACCGCTTTCACATCCCCGTAGTTTCGAGACAAATTTTTCGCTTGCAGCATTCGCACCTCCCAAGAAGCTGAAAATAGGAATCTACGCAAAAAAAATCAAGCTTTGAGCTAAATTAATCTCTAAAATTCTTTGGTAAAAATTCTATTTATGAGGCAGGAACAAGCTTGCTGATTGATGGTCCAGTTGGAAATCTAGAGATCGAATGCACTGGCAATAGGGGGCAGGAGACTTCAGTTATACTTTGCCATCCGCATCCCAGTTATGGGGGCAGTATGGATGATCTAGTCCTTGCCGAAGCTAGCGGTTGTTGTCAGAAGTTAGGCATCTCTCACGTGCGTTTCAACTTTCGCGGAGTTGGCGCAAGCGAAGGAAGGCACGACTCCTCCGACGCTGAACACAACGGAGAGGTGGAAGATCTCAAGGCTGTACTGTCCTGGATGCGCACGGAATTTCGAGCAGAGCGCGTAATCGGCATCGGCTACTCTTTCGGCTCCTTTATTATCAATCGGGGCGATCAATTAAATTTATTTAATAAATCAATTCTCATCGCACCACCTAATGTCTCCATGTCTTTCATTTTCGATAATCCTCAGCAACTGAGCGACATTATCTATGGAGAGAAAGATACTTACATCGATCCAAGAAAATTCCCCAGTCACGCCAAGCTTCGCGTGAAAACAGTTAAAGACGGCGACCATTTTTTTTATGGAAGTTATGGGGATTTATCCGCACAAATAATGTCGAGTCTCACTGAAGAATACTAGCGTCGGGGAAAGGCCCTAGTTCAGAATAAACCCTGATAGAGCATCCAATACTTCGTTAGGTCGCTCACTCAACATCGCATGCCCACAACCGGACAGCGAGCAAACTTCCGCCTGGGCGAGGTTCTCTGCTACCGATATGCCAGCTGAAGCTGGAGTCATCTTGTCTGCTTCACCAACGATAACCAAACAAGGCAATTCCATTTCCGGCATCTGCCCAACATCGAACTCATTACAGGCACGCAAGTCCGAATAAAGCACACCGTCTCCAGCTCTCTCCAACAGACGCTGTCCCACAAGCAAGTTATTTGCACCTGGATTTTCACTACGTCCAATCTTTCCGGTCGAACTATGGCTCCAAATATTAGTCATATCGATCGAGGCGTGATCGTTGTCTTCCGCCGCATTTAACAGCACATCGCTTACGGGCATCGGTACAGATGTGCCCAGCAGGGCTATTTTGCTAATTTTGTCTTTGTGTCTTGCGCCGAGACTATATGCGACTAAAGAACCCATACTATGGCCAACTACTGTGACCTGGTTCCCGCCAGGATTAAGCTGGAGTATGAAGTCGGCTAAACAGTCTGCCATTAAGTCTATGCTGCTGAGCGGCGGCCCCTCGCTCCTACCCCTTCCGGGTAGATCTACGGCGTAAACCGATAATCCTTTCCGAGCAAAATATCGTGATGGCATAACCCAGACGCTATGGTCAAAACCGGCCCCATGAACAAATAAAACAAGCTCCGACGCGGAATCGGAGTGACCGCTGCCAGTTGTATAAAAAATCTCTGTACCGCCTAACTTAATCTTCATCCATCATCTCTTTTTTTCGATCATCTTTTCGACCGCTCTCAAACCCGTTTTCAGATCTGCTATCAAATCGGAGGAATCTTCCAATCCAACACTTAACCTAACCAGTCCGGGGCCTATTCCTGATGCCAGCAAGGCGTCCTCATCGACACGATGATGCGTTGTGCTCGCAGGATGAATAACGAGCGATTTCGCATCACCCACATTCGCCAAATGGGAGAAGAGTTCGAGCTTTTCAATAAAAGCCTTGCCTGCTTCCCTTCCACCTTTGACCTCAAAGCTAAAAACCGCCCCAGCCCCCTTGGGCAAAATTTGTTTCGCCAGATCGAAGTCAGGATGCCCCTCGATTCCCGGATAGCTGACCGACTCAACCGCAGGGTGTGAATTTAAATAATCCGCTACGATTAAGGCGTTGGAGACATGTCTGTCCATGCGAAGTGATAACGTCTCCAAACCTTGAAGGATTTGAAAGGCACTCATTGGGGCCATACAAGCCCCAAAATCCCTTATACCCTCCTTCCTTGCCCTTGTGATGAATGCCTGCGGACCAAACTCATCAGCAAAGACAAGATTATGGAATCCCGCGTAGGGCTGACTTAACGTTGGAAATTTGTCGTTCGCAGCCCAATCAAAAGTACCTCCGTCAACTATCACTCCTCCCAGAACGACTCCATGGCCACTTAAAAATTTAGTCGCGGAGTGCATCACCAGATCAGCCCCGAGTTCAATTGGCCGACACAGGTAAGGCGTTACAAAGGTCGCATCCACTAAAAGAGGCAGCCCATGACGATGGGCCATCTCAGAGACCGCCGGGATATCCAACACTTCAGCGCCTGGGTTGCCCACCACTTCGCCGAATATGAGCTTAGTGTTAGGTTTGATGGCTTTTTCAAAAGCTTCCACGGATCTTGGGTCAACAAATGTCGTCTCTATCCCAAACCGGGTTAGGGTGTACTCCAGCAGGTTATGAGTCCCGCCGTAGATAGACCTTGAGGATACGATGTGATCCCCAGCGCTCAACAAGGTCGAAACCGCCAGATGCATTGCGGCTTGACCGCTTGCTGTTACGATTGCGCCAACGCCATTGTCTAAGGCGGCCATCCTTTCCTCCAGAACCGCGTTCGTTGGATTGGACAATCGCGAGTAGACGTGCCCCGCCCTCTCTATGTTGAACAAGCCAACAGCAACATCAGAATCTGGAAAAACAAACGCAGCTGATTGATAGATAGGCGTTGCCCTCGCACCAGTCGTTGGATCGGGAGACTGACCCGCGTGAAGAGTCAGAGTGTCAAAACCAGCTTGTGAGGGGCCCTTATGCTTTCTATCTGACATACTTGACTCGATGACTAAGACACGGCCATTCTACGCTAAAGGCTCCTTTTTGAAATGACAAACCCTTGAGTAAGATGATGTATGAAAAAATCCCTCTCCTAACTGAAAAACTCAAGACCGCTCACGAAGACGCCTGGAATAAAATTGCAGGCCCGGGCGATTTTTTCTCAGGCGTAGAGCGTATCGAGATGATAAGAGCGGCCAGAGACGCAGATGATTGCGAACTTACCCGTGCACGAAAAAACGCGATATCTCCCTTCGCTGTAAACGGGGAATATGTCGGAGATTATCTACTCGACTCTAATACGATCGATGTCATTCGGCGGATCGCAAGCGATCCTGGCCGACTAACAAAAGCTTGGTTTGATCAGGTCATTGCGAACGGCTTAGCTCCAGAAGAATATGTGGAGGTGGTCAGTGTTGTAACCACCTCGATTATCATCGATACGCTGCACCAAGCACTTGGTCTCGCGCAACCCCTATTGCCGCAAGCTCGTGAAGGGAATCCTCGTAAAGTCCTTAATTCAGGGGCGATTGAGATCGGCGCATGGTTACCGGTATTGGATGTTCCCAGCCAAACTGCGGACCACGGACTACCAAAGGTGCCAAACATAGCGAGGTCACTCGGCCTTGTGCCTGGCGCGCTTCAGCTCTTCTTTGGAACATTCAGTCCGCATTATTCCCTGTCAAATATCCAGTCTAGTCTGAGCCAGGATCAAGCGGAGTTTGTAGCGTCAAGAGTGTCGGCTATGAACGAATGCTTCTACTGAACTACTTCTCACACCATGCTGCTCAGTTTGAGCGGAGACAAAACAGGCAATGAGTACAACTTGAACGCAGTCAACACCCCGTCTGGTCTTGCTGGCGTTGAGGACGAACATTGGATCAGGTTAATCACTGAATTAACGATGACGAAAGAATGGGAACAACTATCTCAGACCAGAGAAGAAGCCGCCCAAATCATCGGCGAGCAAAAAGTTGTAGATACGTTAGTAGTCGCATCAGCTTTCAACGGGATCACACGAGTCGCGGATGCGACAGGGATACCGTTAGATGTAGACACCGAGAAAAATACGGCCCAGATGCGCACAGATACTGGCATCCAGAGTTTCAATTACGATGAAAAATCGGCGAGGTACAACGTATTAAGCTAGCTGGCTTTCACTTCTTCAGCAGATAATAGTTATTCATAGGACTATCCACCTCCAGTTGTTCGAAAGATGAAAATCCAGAATCTTTCCCCATTTTCTCTGCCAAGTTTCTAGTGAAACCAAGGGTGCCCAGGCCGGCACCATCTGGTTCGGATAGTCCCGAATTCATACAGACCATGACGGAGAAGCCATAAAGGAGTCCAGCCACGGGATTTTCCTTCAAATTTTCTGCGAACGTTTCTTGACCTTTTATGTCTTCACACAACCAATAACCTTTAGGTTCCAGCGCAGCAAAAATGCTCTCGACTAACTGATTCGGGTATGGAGTGTCGTGCACGACATCGAACGTGGTGACCATTCCAAAAGAACCATCCTGAGGCAAAGGCGATTCAGTCGGGTTTAGAAATGCTACATTCGAAACTTGAGCTTCCGCCGCATTTTCTCTGGCTCTGTTCAAAGCATTCTCTGAAATATCGAATCCATAGAAAGATGACCGAGGAAATGCGGCTGCCATAGCAATCGTTGCTAACGCCCCGCCACATCCTATATCAGCCACCTTTGTGCCCTCATTTAGCTTCTGATTGATTCCGGGTACGAGAGGCAATATCTCGGGAACCAAACGAAATTGCTTCGAATAAGCCCCCATTCGCTCAATACCACATGCGCAACTGGGCCCGTGATCATCGTAGTTCATACCCAATCCTGACCTAAATGCTTCCTCCACCCTCTCGATAGCGGGAAAGACCGCCCCGACGGTGTCATAGGCTCCCATCAGGTAGGCTGGGTGATTTTCATCCACCAAAACTGCAAAGGCCTCTGGACTCAACTCAAAAGTTCCACTCTCCTCATGAAAGAAGATCTGATTCAAACAGGCTTGATGATGTAGCCACTCTCTGACCCATCTCTCTGAGAGCTCCAGATGACCTGCCAGTCGCTGGCTATCGCAGGGCCCAATCTCATAAAGGCTTTTATACAGATTCAAACGATCGCCGATAAGAGAGATTGCGCAGTTGAAACCTGATGCAACCATATTTCCAGTTTGCAACGAAAATTGCTGAAGTTTGTCTGAATCGATGCTCTCCATACTATCCCTTTTGTGAATTGACACAGTTGTTAACTAGACCATCATATTCCCAGTCACCCTCGAGATAAATCTGAAATGGCCAGGTAAAAATTATAGGAAAGGACGGAGAAACAATGAGCTTCCCAAAACCCAAAAAAATAGATGTGAATGGTATTCAACTTGAGACCTTTGAGGCTGGAGAGGGAAAGCCACTTGTGCTTTGTCACGGATGGCCGGAACACGCCTATTCATGGCGTTATCAAATAGAACCTCTAGTCGAGTTGGGTTATCACGTTATCATTCCCAATCAGCGCGGCTATGGAAATTCGAGCGCCCCAGAGTCTATTGAAGATTACGATATTGAGAGATTGACGGGAGACCTTTGTGGTGTCCTAGACTATTTCGGATATGACGATGCATGTTTCATCGGTCACGATTGGGGTGCAATCGTCGTCTGGAATATGGCTTTGATCCATCCAAATCGGTTGAAAGCTTTAATTAATCTTAGCGTGCCTTTTATGGAGCGTGGCTCCGAAGAATGGGTTGGCTTTTGGGAGAGTCGCCTAGGTGGAGACTTTTATATTGTGCACTTCAATCGACAACCAGGAGTTGCCGACGCTGCCTTCGAGCAAAATCTGGATCAGTTTCTCGAGAACATTTATCGAACCAACCAGTGGAAGGACAAACCCGTAGACCTCGGGCCTGGAATGAATTTGATTACGTTAGCAAGCTCACCAAAGTTAAAAGGCGGCATGACTGGCGACCCCCTAATGTCCTCAGAGGATCTGGCCGTTTTTAAAAACGCTTTCCAAATCTCAGGATTCTCGGGGGGCATAAACTGGTATAGAAACTTTACTCGGAACTGGGGAATCCTGGCCAAATATCCGCAAAAAGTGAATCAGCCCGCTTTGATGATCTACGGTGACTACGACAGCGTCCCAAAATCGTCGAATTTAGAGCAATTTGTTCCCAATGTAACCGAGGTTTCATTCGATTGCGGACACTGGATTCAACAAGAGAGACCTTCTCAAACCAATACGGCCATTAAAGAATGGCTAGCTCAGCACTATCCCGGTTAAGAAAGTTATTAAAAAAGAATTAAGAGCGACGACACGAGACTCGTCATAATAAGGATGACGGTCGAAAAAAAAGACAAAACAAAACCCAAGGTTCTTTTTTTTGGCTCTTTGACGTAGCTGCGGAAATAAATCGCTCTGCCTACCAAATAGAAGACCCCGCAAACGACACAGGTAATGGAATAACCCAGATAGGCGGCAACCAAAACGGCCGGTAAAAAAGCGATAAGTTGTTCCAGTGAATTTTGGTGAGCGCGGAAATAACGATCAAACTCATCATTGCCAGAAACGGCGGGGGCCTCGATTCCGAAACGCTGACGCGCTCGACCCACCTCAATACCGAAGTATAGGGTTTGCAATAATATCAGCATCAACACCACTATTAGGGGTTCCATTATTTCCTCCTACCACAACTCTACTAAGTAGCTAGCATAAACGTCCCACTCGCCTCAGCAACAGTCACTTGATCAGATAGACGCACGATCTCTCCGCGCATCTGAGCGAGCCTACCTTTTCTCTTCTCGCACCAAGATACGAGTCGGATCAACTGCCCGACCTCCAGTTGATCTCGGTATCGAATGTCCGCGCGAGCAGTAAAACACTGCTCCCCTTGGAGCCAAAGAAAGTTAGCCATCACGTCATCGAGCAAACTAAACAAAATACCGCCATGCGTTATATTTCGGAATCCTGCATGTTCTTTTTTTGGAACAAATTCACCGATGCATTTTCCATCTTCGATATCAAATACCACTTTCAGACCGATCGGATTATCGGGCCCACAGACAAAGCAACCTGAACTTTCCGTCCTCGAGATTATTGGAAGAGGATCCTCGGTATTAGTTTTTGTAGCACTATCTTGTTTTGTCATACGTTCTCAACACCCCGTGTACTGAAAAGAAAACGATCTCGCGTTATCCTAGTATACGGGCGGGGGAAATAAATTTGGATAAACGTGCTGGATAAAATAAAAGCAACTTTGGGAAACTATCGCCCTCATATAGCTGATACAAACCAGAGCACCAAGAAAGCTGCTGTCGCAGTTATCTTGCGACACGCACAGGAGGAAACTCTAGAGTCTACAGAAATTTTATTTATAAAGCGTGCAGAGAGAGACGGTGATCCTTGGTCAGGGCACATGGCGTTTCCGGGCGGTCATATGGAGCCCGATGATAGTGACCTCAAAGAATCAGCTATCAGAGAAACAAGAGAGGAGATAGGGCTGGATCTTAGAGACGCACAGTTTTTAGGAGCCCTTGATCATCAATACGCCAACCCTCGCGGACGAGTGCTCAACATGCTTATCGCGCCATTTCTCTTTCAAGTAGATGACAACCCCCCATTCGCACCCAACCAGGAAGTGGACGAAGTAGTTTGGGCTTCTTTGAACGTGCTCGCATCGAATACGCTCCATGACACAGAGAGCATGCTGATGTCGGGCAAGCCGACAACCTTTAACGGATATCGATTGAATGGGGGACACTTCGTATGGGGTCTGACTTATCGGATCTTGAAAAATTTCCTCTCAGCGACGGACTCTTCATGGAGGCCGCCGAAAGAAATCGAATAAAGTCACGATAGTGTTTAAAAAGAAAGACCCTCATAGCTAGCAATAGCCAAACCCCCGGCAACGCTTGTAAACGGATCGTGCTCAACAACTTTACCGGGGAATTTTTGATCAAGAATTTGCTTCACTGCCGGGATCAAGCTTGAGCCTCCGGTGCGCAGAACAACGTCAATAGAACTTGGATCAATCCGAGACTTGCGAAGCGTTTCATCTACGGCCATCGTCATCTGATCAAGTGGTTTTCGAATGACTGACTCAAATTCAGCTCGTGTTAATTCGACTCTCAGGTCAATTTCCTCAAGATCGAGAGCTGCAGAATCCGATATAGATAACTCTGCCTTTAGATCCTTTATCTTCGTGAAAAGAACATAGCTTAGGTTGTGTTTGATTATATCCCTAAGTCGTACGAAACACTTCGCGTCTTCGCCAGCCGACTCGATACACTCCATTACTGGAGCCGTGAATCGATTCTGATTCAACGTATAAGTAACAGCCCAATTCAGTAATAGGTCTTCATAATCTTCGAAAGGAAACGGTGTTTCTATTTCCCGATCAAAGCCCTTTCGACGCCAGATTTTTCCTTTACCCAAGTGTGGAAAAAGGAGGTGCCGATAAAGCAATTGGTCGATGTGATCCCCACCAAGCCCAATGCCGTGTGTACTTAGCACCTTAAACCCAGAATTACCTCGATCTAAAATGCAGAAATCTAGCGTTCCTCCGCCAAAATCCAGTGTCAAAACCCTCTGAACCTCATCTCTGGGCCTAGTATGCAGATAACTGATGGCAGCGGCAATTGGTTCGGGACAAAACTTCTGGTCTGTAATACCAGCGTATTTAAAGGCCTCAGAGAGCCTCGCTTTTGCTAGTTCGCTTGCATGCAGATCCTTGCCTTCAAACCTAACTGGATGACCAAGGTGTGCAGTAGCGAGCGGACCGGTCAGAGCCTCTATGCTTTGCCTAATATCACGCAACAAAGGTGTTATCAGAGCGACCAGTCTGAATGGTTGATCAAATACCATTAGTCTTTTTATCGAATTGTCACCGAGCAGTCGCTTTACTCCCCTGAACAGTCTTCCCTTTAAACCGCTATCAGTGACCGCAGCCCCGTAAACATTCTCGCTTTTCGTCTCAACTTCGGATATCTCTTCACTACCTTCTGATGCAGAAAATTCACTTCTAACGCCAATGACCTCAGGAACCAATTCTACCGTTCGTCCAGTGTTATCTCGAATATAGGTACTGACCGCCACTTCACCTGTGATTGCGACCTTGGAACTATCCAGATACGTAGCTGAGGGCATAATATCCTGCCCCTTTTCGAGCCGGATGAGACTCAGGTTATCCCCATCATATACCGCCGCAACTGAGTTACTCGTGCCGAAATCTATACCGACACCAAACCTAGACAATTGCGGCCTCTTTAGACCTACTTAAACTAATCGTTAGTAAAGGAAATAGGTTTTTAGTGAAAATAAACACAAATCTTCGGTTACTATGCGCAAGTGACAAGTAAATAGACTGGGCGCTATGACAACTGACTTGAAGAAATATCGCGCAGCCAAGAGACAAAAGATTGCGAAGAAAAAAACTCTTTGTGCAAGTGGCTTCCATTCATGGACAGACTACTCAAAAAAACAGTTCGACGTCCGCCAAGGGCGACTCATCAGTATACGTGAATGCAGAATTTGCGGAAAAAAACAAACGCTAAGCTCCTAGGCTAACTTCCCCTCATATGGCATGAGGCCCTTCATATCACAACCTACGCCAGTGCCTCCCAAGCCACAGTATCCGTCAGGAACCTTGGCCAGATATTGTTGGTGATAATGCTCGGCGTAAAAGAATGACCGATTAATCAATATCTCTGTTGTTATCTCGCCGAATCCGGCTAGGCCAAGTTGCTGTTGAAAATAGTCTTTGGATGCCAAAGCTAACTCCAATCGAGTTTCATCTTCTAGATAAATCCCTGATCGATATTGCGTCCCCACGTCATTCCCTTGCCGCATACCCTGCGTAGGGTCATGCCCCTCCCAGAAAACTCGAAGTATTTCTTGAAAGTCTATGCTCTTTGGATCAAATACAACTAGGACCACTTCATTGTGGCCAGTCAAACCGCTGCATACTTCCTCATAGAGAGGATTTTTAGTTATGCCGCCTGCATATCCCACGGCAGTGACCCAGACACCTGGCAACTGCCAGAACATTTTCTCTGCGCCCCAGAAACACCCCATACCTACCATCAACGTTTCAGCGCCTTCAGGAAACGGAGCAATTAATCGCCGTCCGTTAACGAAGTGCGAAGCCGGTACCGGCATTGCGTCCGATCTGCCTGGAAGTGCTTCGGATTCGGTTGGCAGAGTCACCTTCTTTTTCAAAAACATAGAATATCCTTAATACTTCCCTATGAATTTTTTGTGCCCCTATTTTGACCAATCTTAGATCAAATTCCATTGCTATTAGCCTGAATCTAATTGTTAGCTTAAGAAGGTCAAAAGAGCGTCGTTAATTACCCTTAGACTCCACTCTATGATTTAATCAAGATTATGAATCCCCGACCGCGATTAATCCTCCTTCGTCCAGAACGTTCGAGTCGAACTGGGCTCATCATTTGCTTTTTTCTTGCCGCTTTTCTGGCTGTCGCATGTCAGTCGACGAAAACAGCGGATACAGATCTGACAAGTCAAACATTAGCCAAGATTAATTTTGCAGACTGGATCGTTGTATCTGAACTCGAGTCTCAAGCGTTACTCTATTTGGAACAGGAACCCTTAAAGCTGGGATCAATTGGATCTGCAATACTCGAAAAAGATCCATTGAATTTAATTGGCAGACTCGCCCTTAGCAAATTCTATTCGAGCCTAGGCACAATTGAGACGGGAACTGATTTTGAAGGGCGTTACGAAGAATCTTTAACGGTCATCAATAGGTCTGGCAACGGATCGGCACAAAAGCCATGGGTCGTTTCCTCAAACCAAGCCGCGGAATTGTTTCTAAAGGATACGGGGATATCGAGAGTTGGGGGCGTTTACCAAAGCAATTTGAAACAGAAACTTGGCTTGATGATCTTAGGTCTAGAGAACGAAAATACCCAACCAAAGGAGTACTATTTCGATCTAAGCCATCTCCTTAATTCGGCAAACGCCTACTTATCCGCTGACAAAACTCAGGAGAGTGATAATCCTTGGCCACTCTTACGACTACTCTCGGAGAGTCGAGATTCAGCTGCACAAGCTGCAATAGGGGCCTATCTGGTAAAACAAAAAAATTACAAATCTGCTATCAATTGGCTAACCGCCTCCGCGCAACAAGACAACCTATTCGCGCATACCCTGCTGGCAAGGATATTCTGGTCCCAATTCAGTGGTATTGAACAGATGCTGCGGTCAGATAAAGGTCAATCCACGCTCACTGCAGAAAATCGAGAAAGCTTGCGTTCTCAACTCAATGACCTGAAGACCAAGTCCCAAAGTCACCATAGGCAAGCTATTTCGTTAGGTTCAGTAGAATCTATGTATACGCTTGGTCGATTACTCTTCGAGGGTAAATTTGGACCAGGCAAAGTAATTGAGGGTCAGGAACTTTTAGAGCAATCAGGAAAACTTGGGGACGCTGAGTCATTTCTTTTCCTTGCTCATCACTATCGGTTTGGAAGTATTGTTCAGAAGGATATTTCAAGAAGTACTTACTTTTTTTCGAAAGCAGCAAAGCTGAGGAACCC
>CAJXCK010000040.1 GCA_913051785.1 uncultured Gammaproteobacteria bacterium | reverse complement strand
ACGATTGTCGGGAAAAATTGCTTGCTCATGGCCTATGTGCATATCGGACATGACTGCCACTTGGGAGATAGAGTAATCATGGCTAATAATGCGTCGGTAGCTGGCCATGTTATCGTGGGTGACTATGCGAATTTCGGTGGATACTCAGGTGTTCCCCAATTTCGGAGTATCGGAGAAAACACGCACATTGCTGCAATGAGTCTGGTGACCAAGGATGTTCCTGCTTTTATGACTGTAGCGGGAAACCCCGCTTCAGCCATCGGCCTTAATCTGGAGGGTATGAGACGAAGGGGTTTCTCGACTGAAGTGCTTGCTGCGTTAAAAGAAAGCCATAAGATCGTTTACCGAAGTGGACTGACTAAAAATAAAGCCCTTATTCAGATCGCAGAATTGCGGAGTAAGTATTCAGAAGTCGAAAAATTTGCTCTATCGATAGAATCGTCCGAGTCAGGAATAGTTCGAGGTCGAAGCCATTAGAAGACTAAAACATTGGATTCTAAGCCGCTCAAAATAGGCATTCTCGCGGGGGAGCTTTCGGGGGACCACTTAGGAGGTGCCCTGATGAGTGATTTTAATGCGATTTCGGGGGATCAAAGAGAATTTGAGTTTCTCGGGGTAGGCGGTCCGCAGATGATCGACGCAGGCCTCAAGCCGCTGGCGAGCATAGATCAATTCTCGGTCAATGGCTTCCTAGACCCTTTCATTAAGCTACCCGAACTTTGGGCCTTATATAAGAAATTACTGGAGGACTTTGACCGCGCGGAGATCGACTTGTTCATCGGGATCGATTTTAACGTTTTTAACTTCTTGATCGAGAAGCGGTTGAAAAAAAAAGGAATACGGATAGTTCATTATGTAAGCCCCTCGGTTTATGCATGGAGAAGAGGGCGAGCGAAAAAAATTGGAAAATTTGTAGACTTGTTGCTTTGTCTATTCCCTTTTGAACCTGGCTTTTATAGGGATACGGAGTTGAAAGCCGTTTATGTAGGTCACCCAAAGGCTAGCGCGATAAAGATCGGTAAAAGTGACTTAGCGAAAAGTCGCAGTCGAGAAAGACTCGAACTTCCGATGGGCAGCAGGGTCCTCGCCGTGCTGCCTGGCAGCAGGATATCCGAAATTCATTCGCTTTTTCGAGTATTTATAGAATCAGCGATAGCTTTCTCGAAACTTTTCACCACACCAATTGTTGTTGTCATTCCTTGCGCCAACGCCCGAGCAAAGGAAGAAATAGAATGTTTGAAGAACGCCTTTCCAGGCATAGAAATTAGATTGTACGAGCAAGAGTTTTCCTCTGTCTTGTACGCCTCAGATATAGTTTTGACCAAGGCTGGCACTAGCACGCTGGATTGTCTGCTGCATAGGAGGCCTATGGTCGTAAGCTATAGGTTAGGACGCTTTAGCTATTTTTTTGCCCGCTTCATAGTTGATACGCGATTTGTGTCCTTACCGAATATCATTTCCGGGAAGGAGATAGTGCCAGAGCTCTTGCAAGATGACGCTACTGCAGAAAGTTTAAGTGAAGCGCTAGCGAGGGAGCTTAAAAAATCAGAAGCAGTTGAGGGATATTTCCGCGATTTTGAAGAAATTCATCGGCAACTCGCTATTGGGTCAAGTCGACCCAACTTTGTAGCCTCTGAGGTTCTCAAATTTTTCGAGCTATAGATGACCATACTAGTTTAGAAAGATAGTTAGCTCTGGAGTTCGGTTAATGTTCTCACTTGAGATAGGATATTGAGGATGGGAATTCTTTGTTAATAGAATTCCTAATAGCAAGGAGCATTTTCGTAGTTGCAAGTTGGGGTTGATGAGGTTGGATTAGGTTCCTTGGCAGGGCCGCTGGTAGCTGGAGCCGTAGTGCTGGGCACCACTCATGGTATTGAGGGTTTGAGGGACTCAAAAAAAATGTCCGCTAAGTCTAGAGATAAGGTTTCTCAGGATATAGTTGCCCAAGCACTTTCTTGGTCGATAGGGATTGCTACAAAAAATGAAATAGAGGAAATGAATGTTCTTGCGGCATCACATTTGGCTATGCAACGGGCTATATTTAATCTAGCGATAACGCCCAGTTTGGTCTTGGTTGATGGGAAGAACAAACCCGACCTTCCCTTTCCCACGCGATCTATTGTTAAGGGTGACGATAAGGTTCGAGAGATAAGCGCCGCGTCGATAATAGCTAAGGTTTGTCGGGACAAAATTATGGAAGGGTTCAGCGCTAGGTTCCCGCAGTATGAATTTGAACGTAATAAGGGCTATCCGACGAAAAGACATTTGATGGCCCTAAATAGCTTTGGTCCGAGTGTTATGCACAGACGAACCTTTGCGCCAGTTTCATCGATTTTGGGAGATTAGATGAAAGTAAGCTTTCTGCATGACTAACTTCGTTCCTCATCTTCACGTTCACAGTGAATATTCTGTTCAGGATGGTCTGCTGAGTATTAAGCAGCTGGTCAAGTTGGCTGCCGAGAAAAATATGCCGGCAATTGCACTCACCGACAGAAATAATATGTTCGCAGCGATAAAGTTTTACGAGTCCTGCATGGCGAGCGGTATTAAACCACTAATAGGTGCCGAAGTGAGCGTCGGGCAGACCAATGATCTCCGTTCGGAAAAAAGTCGAATTGTTCTTCTAGCAAAAAATGCTCAAGGGTACGAGAACCTGATAAAAATTGTCTCGAAAATTTATCTCGGCGATGAGCATCTTGGCGCCGTCTCTGAGGAGACTGTATTTAGAAATAAATCAGGCCTTATTGTTTTATCTGGAGGGTTGTCCGGACATCTTTGGAATTTATTGGAGTCCGGCCACGCGCAAAAGGCAAGAGAATTAGTGTCACGTTGGAAGAATGAGCTTGGAGACTCTTACTATTTGGAGATAACCAGAACTGGTAGACCTAACGAAGAAACCTTTGTCAAAGAAAGTGTTGAAATTGCTATTGAATTAGATGTCCCCGTGGTCGCGACAAATGACGTCTGCTTCGCTGAGAACGCTGATTACGAAGCCCATGAAGCTCGGGTTTGTATTCAGGAGGGGAGAACACTGAACGATAGCAGGAGAGTGCGCCGTTATTCAGAATCCCAATACGTTCGCTCTAATGACGAAATGATGGATCTTTTTAGTGATTTGCCGGTCTCGATTTCGAACGCACAACAGATAGCCTTACGATGTAGCTCTGAGTTAAAACTAGGCACGTATCACTTGCCCCGTTATCCAGTGCCCGAAGGCTCGTCGCTAGAGCAATTCCTTGAATCTGAGGCAGAGAGAGGCTTATTGGACCGTTTCGCGACAGAAAATATTGCGGAACACAAAGAATATCAGACGAGACTTTCCTACGAATTAGAAGTTATCAATCAGATGGGATTCGCCGGCTACTTCCTGATAGTAATGGAGTTTATTGCCTGGTCACGGTCGAGGGGAATTCCAGTTGGCCCAGGTAGAGGCTCTGGTTCCGGTTCTCTGGTCGCCTATGCGCTTAAAATTACGAATTTAGATCCAATTCGCTATGGCCTCTTGTTTGAGCGATTTCTTAATCCCGAGAGGGTCTCTATGCCTGACTTCGATATTGATTTCTGTATGGATGGTAGGGATGAGGTGATACGACATGTATCAGAATTGTACGGTTCTGAAGCAGTCAGTCAGATAATTACATTTGGAACCATGGCCGCGAAAGCGGTGGTAAGAGATGTCGCGAGGGTTCAAGGAAAGCCTTATAGCTTGGCAGACAGAGTGTCCAAAATGATTCCGTTCGAAGTTGGCATGACCCTAACTAAAGCGATCTCAGAAAATAGAGAGTTAGCTGATTTTGCTAGGCATGATGCCGATGTATCTGAAATTATGGATATGGCCTTTAAATTGGAGGGTGTGGTAAGAAACGTCGGCAAACATGCAGGTGGAGTTGTTATTGCGCCTACAGATTTGACTGACTTTGTCCCTGTTTTTGTTGAGGAAGAGTCTGCCCCGCCGGTGTCTCAGTTTGACAAGGATGACGTTGAGAAAGCTGGCCTCGTCAAATTTGATTTCCTGGGATTGAAAACACTTACCATCATTAAATGGGCAATCGATCTAATAAACGGGGATCGTGATTCCGATTCGATCCAACAACAAATATCGCTGGAATCCATCGATATATTTAACCCGGAAATTTACGAGAGATTGCGGGAGGCCAAGACAGTCGGAATCTTCCAATTAGAATCTCGTGGAATGAAAGACCTCATACGGCGACTGCTCCCAGATAGTATCGAGGATATCATCGCCTTGGTCGCTCTGTTTAGGCCTGGGCCTCTTCAGTCTGGTGCGGTAGATGACTATGTGGATCGAAAACACGGTCGCGCCAAGATTGAGTATCCGCATCCCCTTCTCGAGCCGGTTCTGGAGTCAACCTATGGAGTAGTGCTCTATCAGGAGCAAGTTATGCAAACTGCTCAAGTCCTGGCGGGCTTCTCGCTTGGCCAGGCAGATTTGTTGCGCCGAGCGATGGGGAAGAAGAAACCTGAAGAGATGGCGAAGGTCAGAGAACAATTCTTGGAGGGCTCCACTGAAAGAGAAATCCCGAGTGATTTGGCAAATCAGATCTTTGATTCTTTGGAAAAGTTCGCTGGATACGCTTTCAACAAATCGCATTCTGCTACGTATGCTTTGATTAGTGTGCAGACGGCTTGGTTGAAGACTTTTTATCCCGCCCACTTTCTTGCGGCGAACTTGTCTGCCGAGATGCAAAACACGGACCGAATTCTCACCCTCGTTTCGGAAGCGAGAGAGCTGGGGGTGCACGTGTTGATGCCCTCTATAAATAAAAGTGATTTTCACTTTACCGTGGATGATGGTGAGATTCGATATGGTCTGGGTGCTATTAAGGGGCTCGGGGAGGCCGCAATTGAGATGATTTTAGATACGAGGAGTCAAAGTCCCTTTGGAAACTTAGGAGAATTTTGCAGGAGAGTGGAGGCTAAAAAGCTTGGCAAGAGGGCTCTGGAAGCACTAATAAACTCTGGTTCTATGGACTCTTTCGGGCCCGTGTCCGGTGCGACCAACGAGATCAGAAGTGAGTTGCATAGAGAGTTAGAAACAGCAATCAAGTCAGCAGAACAGATTGATCGTGATGCCAAGGCGGGAATAGTCGATTTATTCGGGGGTATAGAATCGGACAAGGAGCTTTTTACGGAAAGTCCCGGTCAAGCGCCCTCAGTTATAGAAACACTTGAGAACGAAAAAGAAGCTCTTGGCTTATTTTTGAGCGGCCATCCAATGGACGTGTACTCTCAGGAAATTTGCAGCTTGTGTCCAAGGACCTTAGATCAACTTAAAAGTGGCAAAAAAAGGCAATGGATAGCTGGAGTTGCATCAAATATTAGGTTTTTGCAGTCGAAGCAAGGTAAGCCGATCTGTTTTTTCGTTTTGAGCGATAACCGAGCATTTATTGAGGCATCTGTTCCACCTGAGTGTTATGAGAAATGTGCTTCGACGATCAGGGATGGAGATATTTTGTTAGTTGAGACTGAAATACAACCAGACAGATTTGCGAACGGATTAGTAGCACGTGTCCAGAATGTTATTTCAATCAACGATTACAGAGAAAAATTCATTCACTCTATCGTGATACGTGTGGACGAAAAATTTTGGGGGGCGGATCTCGTTGATGCGCTGAAAGCGAGTATAGATTTTGAGGTAGCGATACAAGGTAGGCACCGGCTCTTCCTGCTATATGATGATGGGTTGCATGAGACCACTATTTCTCTGGGTGAAAAGTGGAGTGTCGATTTGTCAGACGATGTGCTCTTCTCACTGCGATCCGCTTTCGGGCAGGACAACGTGAAATTAAACTATGTCAATGTAAAGAGTTCTTAATGAGCAGTTATATGAATCTCGAAAGGCGAAATGTAGAAGTCGAGGTCCACAAACAATTTGAAAGCCTAGACCCGAAAACAAACCCCACTATTTTCATCGGTTTCAGTGGCGGCCTTGATTCTCTAGCGTTGTTGGTGGCTTTGGTTCGAGTTGTTGGGGATCGCCACAAGTTGATTTGTTTGCATGCCGATCATGGGCAGAGTTCGCAATCAGCTGCTTGGGCTGGCCATTGTGAAAAGATTTGTGAATCGCTTTCCGTGCAGTTGATTGTGAAGAAACTGGAAATAAGTGCTGGCAGTAATCTAGAAGGTGAATTTAGGGAGAAGCGTTATCTTTTTTTTAAGGAAGTTATAAAGGAAGAAGGAGTTCTTTTCCTTGGCCATCACCTAAACGATCAAGTAGAAACTGTTTTTATGCGGCTCTTTCAAGGGCGCGGGATATTCCCCATGTCCCACGAGAGCAAACGAGATGGTCTTATGATATTTAGGCCCTTTATCGAGTTGGACAAGCAAATGCTCAGACAGTATCTAGCGAATATCGAGTTTGAATTCGTCGAAGACCCGAGCAATCAAGATCTATCTTATGATAGGAACTATATTCGGAATGTTTTGTACCCTGCCATTGAAGGTCGGTGGCCGAAATTCATAAATTCTGTAGCTGGTGTTATGACGAGACTTGACCATCAAGCGGGCTTATTACGTCACTTATTTCAGGGGTTTGGCAACGAAATATCTCTATCCGCATTGCCCGAGCAGTCCCGACTAAAACAGATTTGGTTGAGGAGCTATATAGAGTCCCGAGGTGGGTTTGGAGCAACCTGGTCGGCACTTGGGGAATTTGTTCGACAGATCGAAGAAGCTGGCAGGGGTGAATTCAGAATTTCCGAGCGAACGGAGTTGCGCCTTTGGCGTGGCACGATCTATTTTGAGAGCAATATCTCCCAATATGAAGAGAAAATTCCACACTTAGTGCTCGATTGCAGCGACGAATTCTCGCTAAGCCTGCCGGCAGGCGAGCTAAAACTTTTTTACAAGAAAAGCTCGGACGCTTTGGCTTTTAAGTGTCCTCAATCTCTTTCCCTTCTTCCCTCTTCCGAAGTTCAAAGTTTGCAATATCTGGGCAAAGAAAAATCTTTAAAGACCCTTTTCTCAGAAAAGAATGTTCCTCCTTGGAGGAGGAAGAATTGGCCAGTGTTAGCCTGCGAAGAGGGTCCTGTAATTATTCCCAATGTCGCGGTGCATGATGAGTACTGGGTAGATATGACCAAAAGAGAAGGTCAATCAATTAGGCATCTCTCCTTTTCTACGACCTGAAGAGCCTTGTTCATGATTGTCGAACTCGGCCGTTCGTGTTAGCGTTTTGGTCCATCGGTCTGCTCCGTAATATATCCGTAGCAGTGGCTCAACGCTTTTGATGGGTTCTTAATGTCGAGATTGGTCTTCGTCACTGGTGGAGTGGTATCTTCTTTAGGTAAGGGGATACTCACTGCTTCTCTAGCAGCTCAGTTAGAGTCGAGAAAAGTTAAGGTCAATGTCTTAAAGATGGATCCATATATCAATCTGGATCCCGGCACTATGAGTCCAGTTCAGCACGGCGAGGTGTTCGTGACCGCCGATGGAGCGGAAACAGACCTTGATCTTGGGCATTACGAGAGGTTTTCGAATGCTCGAATGAAGAAAATCAATAACTTCACGACCGGCTCTGTCTATGCAGAAGTAATACGTAAAGAGCGCAAGGGTGAGTATTTGGGAGGCACTGTACAAGTTATTCCTCACATCACAGATGAAATTAAGCGTAGAGTCATGTTGGCAGCTGAGGGTTCAGAAGTTCTGATTGTTGAAACCGGGGGAACCGTAGGTGACATAGAGTCTCAGCCCTTCTTAGAGGCAATCAGGCAGCTCAGATTAGAGCTTGGCCGAGCTAGACAAGTGCTGATTCATCTGACTTTAGTCCCTTTTCTAAATAAAGCGGGAGAGGTAAAAACGAAGCCGACGCAGCACTCTGTTAAAGAGTTAAGATCAATAGGCCTTCAGCCCGATATCTTGGTATGCAGATCCGAGGCGCCTATATCGGATGCCCAGCGAGAGAAAATAGCGCTTTTCACCAGTGTGGAAAAGAGAGCCGTAATACCTCTAAGAGATATTGATACGATCTACGAAGGCCCTATTGAATTAAACAAGCAAGGCTTGGACGATTATGTAGTCGAATACCTGCAAATAGAGTGTCCTCCGGCAGATTTAGCCAGTTGGAAGCGCGTTGTGGATGCGCAATTGAAACCGACTAATTTTCTTAAAATCACCTTCGTCGGCAAATACCTCGAGTTGCTTGACGCATACAAATCTTTGATAGAGGCCTTAACGCACGCGGGTATAAAAAGTAATACGAGAATTGAGGTTGACTACGTTGATGCCGAAAAAATTGAGCGAGAGGGAGTAGAGGCGCTGGATGGCGCCTCAGCCATATTGGTGCCGGGTGGTTTTGGAAAACGAGGTTTCGAGGGAAAGATAGCTGCTGCAGGTTTTGCAAGGGAGAACGCCGTACCCTATCTCGGTATATGCTATGGGATGCATGCCGCGGTAATTGATGTGGCTAGAAACTTGGCCGGCCTTGAGAAAGCCAACTCTACCGAGATCGATCTAAAAACGGAACACCCTGTGATTGCACTCATTACAGAATGGCAAGATAGCACGGGTCGTATCGAAACTCGGTCAGAGAATGACGATTTAGGGGGGACGATGCGCCTTGGAGAGCAGGCGTGCAGGCTTGCGAGTGGTTCTCTATCTCGACATCTTTACGGGGAGGAAATGGTGAATGAGCGTCACCGTCATAGATATGAGTTTAACAACAACTATGCTCCCCAGTTGATGAGTGCGGGATTGGTTTTAGCGGGTCACTCAGAAGATGGAACGTTGGTGGAGGTTGTCGAAATAGAAGATCATCCTTGGTTCGTTGGGTGTCAGTTTCATCCTGAGTTTACTTCCTCACCAAGGAAGGGTCATCCGTTGTTTAGTGGTTTTGTTGAAGCCGGTTTGAAAAAACAGGCGGAGAATAGCTAGTGTTATTTGGATAAACATGCTCCTCCTATCACAAGAAATAAATAACCAAAATTCGAGAATATTTGTTATCGCTGGTCCCTGCGTCATTGAGTCCGAAAAACTTATTTTTGAGATGGCTGATTTTCTAAAACGGTTATCGGAGAAGCTTGGTATATTTCTTATCTTCAAGAGTTCATTCGACAAAGCTAACCGGTCGTCCATAGACAGTTTTCGAGGGCCAGGGTTACATGAAGGTCTGGAAATTCTAGCAAAAGTGAAATCCCAATTTGAGCTTCCTGTGCTTACTGATGTGCATGAAGACACCCCAATTGATGAAGTGGCCAGTGTGGTAGACGTTCTTCAAACTCCGGCGTTTTTGTGCAGACAGACGAACTTTATAACAAAGGTTTGTTCTCAAGGCATCCCGGTGAATATAAAGAAAGGACAATTTTTGGCTCCGTCAGAAATGAAAAATGTTGTGAAGAAAGCAAGTGCATGCGGAAACGAGAAGATAATGGTCTGCGAGCGAGGCTTTAGTTTTGGTTACAATAATCTTGTTTCTGATATGCGCTCACTAGAAGTGATGAAGGACACAGGTTGCCCTGTGATATTCGATGCTACCCACTCGGTGCAGATGCCTGGTGGTTTGGGTCAGGCATCGGGAGGGCAAAGAGAAATGGTGCCAGTTTTGGCCAGGGCCGCGGTAGCGGTTGGAATTTCCGGTTTGTTCGTCGAGTGCCATCCAGATCCCGACCAAGCCTTATCGGACGGTCCTAACTCTTGGCCTTTAAAAAAAATGGAGAGCCTGTTAAGGACTGTCCTTTCTATCGACAGCGTAATTAAGCATGAGTCGTTATAGCCATATAGGACTGAACTTTCGAAAAAGCGAACCAGCGACCAAAAATAAGGCGTAAACGTTGATTAACATCAAAAGTGTAATTGGTAGAGAAATACTAGACTCGAGAGGCAATCCGACTGTAGAGGTCGAGGTTGTGACGGAAGAAGGTGCTATAGGTCGCGCCGCTGCTCCCTCAGGGGCCTCGACCGGATCCAGAGAAGCTCTGGAATTGCGAGATCTTGATCCAGATCGCTACTCCGGAAAAGGAGTATCGAAGGCAGTAGCATTTGTTGACGGAGAAATTGGTGGAGCTATCTCAGCTCGAAAAATATCAAGCCAAAAAGAGCTAGATCAAATTTTATTGGATCTTGATGGGACCGAGAACAAAGAGAGGCTAGGGGCAAATTCTCTACTCGCTGTTTCGCTGGCGGTGGCGAAAGCTACTGCAGCGACGAAAGCTATGCCCTTCTTTTTGTATTTGAATGAACTCGCAGGGGGGCCGCAAATGAAGATGCCGGTTCCAATGATGAATATCATAAATGGCGGCGCACACGCAGACAATAATATTGATATTCAAGAATTCATGATTCAGCCAGTATCGGCTCGATCTTTTTCTGAGGCTTTACGTTGTGGGGCAGAGATATTCCAATCACTAAAGAAACTCCTGACCGATTGTGGGCTTTCAACGGCAGTGGGGGATGAGGGAGGATTTGCTCCGAACATCGAATCTAGCGAAAGAGCTCTAGAAATTATTGGGCAAGCAGTGGAGCGCGCGGGATACTCGATGGTCGAAGATATTACCCTGGCGTTGGATTGTGCGGCGACCGAGTTTTACGAGGAGGGCAAGTATTCGCTCTCGGGCGAAGGGAAGGTTTTAGATAGTTCTGGAATGATTGATTATCTGAGCGATCTGGTGAGCCGTCATCAAATTGTGTCAATAGAGGATGGATTGGATGAGTCTGATTGGAGTGGTTGGAGAGAGTTGACCGAGAGAGTGGGACAGACTGTTCAGTTGGTTGGCGATGATTTGTTTGTGACTAACAGTGAAATTATACGCAGAGGTATTCAGGAGGGGGTTGCTAATTCCGTATTGATTAAACTTAATCAAATCGGCACGCTGACAGAGACATTGGACTCTATAGCCCTCGCTCAAAGTGCAGGTTATACCTGCATCATCTCGCATAGGTCTGGTGAAACTGAGGATACTTCGATAGCCGACCTGGCGGTCGGAACAGGAGCTGGTCAGATCAAAACTGGTTCACTGTGTCGAAGCGATAGAGTTGCGAAATATAACCAGTTAATTCGCATTGAATCGGAGGGTTCAAGACAAATAGGTTATGCGGGGAGAAGAGCTATTGCGAGGCAGAGCTAAAATCGATGTTTAAGATTAAGTCGTACCCCAGAGTTATTAGGCTTTCGATAGGACTCCTAATTTTTTTGCTGGCTGGTCTACAGTACAAAGTTTGGTTCGGTGAATCGGGTGTGTTCAAAAGACATATTGTTGTTGTTGAATTAGAAAAGAAAAGAAATTCGCTAGAAGATTTGCGAGCAACCAACCGCGCTCTCAGATCGCAAATCTCGAGCTTAAAGGAGAACGTAAATTCTTACGAGAGATTAGCCCGCTCGGAACTCGGAATGATCAAGAGAGGGGAACTTTATCTTTATTCCGAAACGCTTTCTGACCCAAGCGAAAAAAACTAGGCGCCGTCGACAATCTTTATTATCAAGTTGTAAAGGGACAACCGGATAATGACTGATCTAAAAGGTATAGGTATGACCTCTCAACGGACTAGGAACCGTCTTGTGGAGCGTCTGCGAGAGCAAGGGATCACAGATCCATCTGTTTTGACAGCGATAAATGAAGTACCCCGTCACATATTTGTTGATGAGGCTTTGGCACAGAGGGCTTATGAGGACACCTCATTGCCAATCGGTTTTAACCAAACCCTTTCGCAACCTTTCATTGTGGCGCTCATGACCCAAATTTTACTGGAAATAAAGCCGAGGGTTATTTTAGAGGTTGGCACTGGTTCTGGGTATCAAACAGCGGTTTTATCAAAGTTTTGTGATCAGCTGTACAGCGTCGAGAGAATTTCAGACCTAGTCAAGAAGGCTCGGCAACGCCTTCGTACCCTCTCTATTGATAATGCGACCATCTACCATTCAGACGGTTTTGAAGGATTAGAAAGGCATGCACCTTATGACGGTATTCTTGTTACAGCGGCGCCGAAAGAGATTCCGGAGGTTTTGCTCGATCAACTGGCAGATGGCGGTAGGATAGTGGCCCCGGTCGGTTTGGACCTAAACCAGGATCTCAAAATTATTGATAAATCAGAAAACGGATTAGTCGAACGTAATGCAGATAAAGTGAGATTCGTTCCCCTGGTATCGGGTAAAACCTAACGAACGAATACCAGATTATCAGCTAATGCCATATTCTCTAATCGCAGGATTTCAAATGGACTATTTTCAATAGATGGATGCGTCTAGATATAAGTCGGAAGAGGAACAAATGACTTTGGGCTTCTTGGAGATCCTGTGGCGTGGTTTTGCGATGGGCGTGGCAGAGCTGGTTCCTGGAATCTCCGGTGGTACGGTCGCGTTCATAACTAATATCTACCGAGAGCTCATTTCGTCCTTGGCCTCTTTTAATTTTTCGTCATTCAAAAGCCTATTGAGGCCAAGGCTTTTTTGGCAGAGGCATAATATTCGGTTTTTGTTGCCATTGGGTTTGGGAATGTTTTTGGCGGTATTTTCCTTAGCTAATCTCGTTCAATATTTATTGATACATTTTCGCCCTGCGGTCTGGTCTCTTTTTCTGGCGGTGATGATAGTTGCGTTGAGCCAAATCGTTAAGACGGTGCAACTCAAACGTTATTTGCTGGCTCTTCTCGGTGGTATCGCTATGGGAATTGGGAGTCTCTGGTTAGTACCGGCCGAGAATTCCGCCGCCACCGACATTATGATCTTCTTCGGTGGTGCCTTGGCCATAAGTGCCTGGATATTACCCGGAATTTCAGGGAGCTATATTTTGCTGGTCTTGGGGCTTTACCCAACAATAATTGGCGCGATAGCTAGCTTTCAACCCTCTGTACTAACTATATTTTCACTCGGGTGTATATTCGGCATCGTCTTTTTTGTAAGAGCCGTAGACTGGCTGTATACGAAACATCCTGATCGATTTATTTCTTTCGTGGTCGGTTTCATGTTGATGTCACTTGTCCGACTTTGGCCTTGGCAAGCAGAGCACCCCGATGGAGTAGGCTTTGGCCTGGGTTTGCTGGGACCAAACCAATATGAAGCGTTGACAGGACAATCACCTTATTTATCAGTAGTGCTGGTTTTTATGTTTCTCGGGATTGGAAGTCTGTGGTTTGTAAACAGAAGAAAATAATTTCCTTATTTGGTTTGATAATGCCTTTTATGATAGGGGCATGCATGCCACTAGGCGTTCCGTTAGTTTTAGAGCGCTCGCCTATAATCCAAAGTGTCGCGGGCTCTTATTCCGTTCGTGAAGGGGATACTTTGTACTCGATATCTTGGCGGCTTGGTGTCGATTTCAGAGAGCTCGCGAGCCTAAACAAGCTAGAGGCCCCCTACAATATATATGTAGGCCAGGCTCTCAGAACCGTATTTCCGGCAATAAATTCGAGCACGAGTCCGCTGCCGGAAAGATCTGTCGCGGAAAATAGTCGACCTAAAGGTGCCAAGGTGACGAAGGCGCAGCATTCAAAAAAGAATAGGTCGAGCGAAGACAAAAAATCTATGCAAAAGGCTTTGACGCCCTCAGAGAGAACTGCTCGAGTTGCGAGAGCGCCCAAAAAATCGGAACAGGGAAACCTCGATACCTGGACTTGGCCTGTTAAGTTACCCCCCACTTTGGGGTTTGGCTCGGGGAATAAAGGCCTCGATTTTAATATCAATAAAAAACAGCAAATTGTCAGTGCGGGTAGAGGGACGGTCGTCTATGCCGGCAATGGAATCGCCGGTTTCGAGAGGCTCATTATTGTTAAACACTCTGAAAGTCTGCTTAGCGCCTATAGTTTTAACGGTAGGATAATTGCTAGAGAGCAGAAAGATGTTGAGGGAAACGATACCCTCGGCGAGGTCCTTCCCATAAGTTCGAGCCGGGAAGTTTTTCATTTCGAGCTGCGTAGGAATGGTCAACCAGTCAACCCAGAACAAGTCCTGCCCAAGAAGTTAAGCTAGTTCAATTTAGCTATCGCTCGAGAAGGTCAAATTTGTTGGGTTTCCCCGCCCATTCCTCATGGTCGTGAGGAGGGTCTTTCTTTTCAGTAATGTTGGGCCATTGTTCTGCGAGCTCAGCATTTAACTCTATAAATTTGATCTGGTCTTCTGGGACTTCATCATCAGAAAATATTGCGTCGACTGGACATTCTGGCTCGCAAAGAGCGCAATCGATACACTCGTCTGGATGGATAACAAGAAAGTTTGGCCCCTCGTAGAAACAATCAACTGGACACACCTCTACGCAGTCTGTGTGTTTGCATTTGATGCAGTCCTCTCCGACGATAAAGGGCAATTGATTATTTCCTCAGAATTAGAGTGTTTCGGAATTTAACTTGATTCATCTGTCTCTAATCTAGATTTTAGCTGGTGAAGTAATTGGAGCGCTTCGATTGGACTCGTTGAATTAATATCAATTCCCTTCAATTTCTCAATGATGAAATCGTTTGCCACGCTAGATTTTCTCTCCATCGCTGAATTAAACAGATCAGTTTGTGGGGAACTGTTCGAATGTTCTTCTAAAAAATTGAGCCTTTGTTTTGCTGTCTCCAAAACTTCGTCGGGTATGCCAGCGAGTTTTGCTACCTGTACTCCATAACTTTGGCTCGCCGGTCCCTCCAGAACCTGATAAAGGAAGACTACTTTCCCATTATGCTCCCTCGCTTTTAGGTGTAAGTTATGTGCAGCTGTTACGTATTGTGGTAATTCAGTCAGTTCGAAGTAATGCGTTGCAAATAGCGTCAATGATTTTTTGACCTCCGCGATATAGTTGGCGCAAGCCCATGCTAATGCTACGCCGTCATAAGTGCTGGTTCCCCGGCCTATTTCGTCTAAAAGGACCAGGCTTTTATCGGTACAGTTTTTCAAGATATGCGCGGTTTCGGTCATCTCAACCATGAAGGTTGATCTTCCCGTCGTGAGGTCGTCGCTAGCTCCAATCCGAGTGAAAATTCTATCAAGGGGCCCGATGAGAGCGCTCTTTGCTGGCACGAAGCTACCACAATGAGCAAGTAGGCAGATTAGCGCGTTTTGCCGCATAAAGGTCGACTTCCCACCCATATTGGGACCCGTGATCACTGCCATTGCGCGCCGTTCATTTAATTCAAGGTCATTTGCAATGAAAGCATCTTTTGAGGCTTCCTTTACAACGGGATGCCAGCCCTCCTCGATGTCAACTCCAACCTCTTTTTTGAAACGTGGTCGAGAAAATCGCAATGTCTGAGATCGTTCTGCGAGACAAGATAGGACGTCGATAGAGGACAAAGAGCGAGCCGCATACCGAAGCTGAGTCGCGTAGCTTTTTACAAAAATGAGAAGATCACCGAACAATGTTTTTTCTAACACCAAAGCCTTTTGTTGGCTCCTCATTGCGTTCTCCTCAAACTCTTTAAGCTCGCTCGTGATGAACCGTTCTGAATGCTTCAGGGTTTGTCGCCTTACATAATCTTCTGGAACCTCTGTGCTGTTGCTCCTACTTGTTTCAATGTAGTAGCCGTGAATCCGGTTATATCCCACCTTGAGTGTTTGAATACCTGTCCTCTGCCGTTCTTGGAGTTCTAAATCTCTTAACCAGGTCCCGGAGTCCGAATTGAGTGCACGCAGTTGGTCTAAAATTTGATCGTACCCCTCAGCGAAAACACCCCCTTCCCTTAGATGTGGAGGTGGGTCTTTGACAAGCGCTTCCCCCAGTCTTTGATAGAGAGGATCAAAATTATCAAGGCTATCCAAGAGGTTTTTGGAAAGACAGGATTGAATTCGACCAGCGACCGATTTTATTCTCGAGAAGCATGGGATATCGTCGCGTAACCTTGCGAGGTCTCGAGGGGTGGCAGCGCCAAGTTCTATCCGGCTGCATATTCTTTCGAGGTCTGATAACGGCTCAAGCTCTTTTCTGATTGGGTAAGATTGATTGCTCTCTATAGCCGATTCCAACCAATCGAAGCGGTTGTCTAGCTCTCTTACGTCCACTATAGGGTCGTTAAGCCATTTTTGTAGAAGGCGAGATCCCATGCTGGTAACTGTCGTATCCATCAAGGAAAGAAGCGTGTGGTCTGTCGCGCCAGTATTGCGAACGTCTATTTCCAGGTTGCGGCGGGATTGCTTGTCAATTCTAAGTTTCTGCATCGGGTCGTATATCCGGAATATCCTGAGAGCCGCGATCCCGTTTTTTTGAGCTTTTTGCAGAAAATTTAAACCCGCACCAGCCGCGCTATGCCAAATTTGGGGTTCTATTATTAGGCTCTTGGGAATCACATCTTTCAGGTTGCTAAATTCGATAGATTCAACCGTTATGTTCTCGAAAAAATCGCTTGGGAGAGTTTTTACAATTGACGTCAGCTCTGAAGGAGTGGGGAACAAATGTTTCTGCTCTGCTGGAATAAGCAATTCGGAGGGCTTGATCTCTTCTATTCGCTCCTGGAACTCTTCCAAGGTATCTGCAAGGCCTATTTCTAGAATGCCGCCAGTAAGGTCTACTAGTGCAGTGCAGTACCTCTCGCCGACTCGGTTCGCGGTCAAGAAGGTGCTCATTTGATTATTCCGCAACAGCCCTTCCTCGACCAGTGTGCCTGGCGTTAATACGCGCTGGACTTCTCTTTGTACAGGTCCCTTTGTTGCGTTTGGGTCGCCGACTTGCTCGCATATTGCGATTGAGAAACCAGCGTCCAGTAATCTCGTTAGATAGGTGTCTGCTGAATGGTAGGGAACACCGCACATCGGAACAGGGTTGCCCCCACTTTGGCCCCGCGCCGTTAGCGTGACGTCCATTGTTCTCGATGCTGTCACAGCATCCTCAAAAAATAGCTCATAGAAGTCGCCCATCCGATAGAAGAGTAGCTCCTCCGGATGATTCGCCTTCAAGTCCAGGTATTGAGCTATCATTGGGGTATGTTGAGCACCCGTCTTCGCCTTGTTTGACACAGTTCCTTCTAATTTTTTCGCTTCTCGATCAATTATATTGCAGTAAATTTGAAAGACTCGACATTTGTTTCATGAAAAAAGCTGAATAGCAGAGAATTTTGTTTGCATGGAGTACTGAATATATATACAGTAAAAGCTCTGCTGAAGCCAACCGTGGTTTTGTTGTTACGAGAGACGAAGTGAGGAAGATATATGTCGGATAAGAATGGGTCCCAGGACGTAGCGATAGAAAAGAAAGAAAGTAATCCCGAGAAAGAGAGAGCCTTGTCCGCGGCTCTAGCTCAAATAGAGCGTCAATTTGGAAAGGGCTCAATGATGAGATTAGGAGATGAGGAGCAAGTCGCCATACCTTCCATTTCTACGGGTTCTTTAGGATTGGATGTTGCCTTAGGGATAGGCGGCCTACCAAAAGGAAGGGTTGTCGAAATTTATGGACCTGAATCATCTGGCAAGACAACGCTGACGCTCCAAGTTATTGCAGAGGCCCAAAAAGTTGGAGGCACCTGCGCATTCATAGATGCTGAGCACGCGCTCGACCCGTTATACGCTCAAGCGCTCGGAGTAGATACGGATGACCTGCTTGTCTCTCAGCCTGATACAGGTGAACAGGCGTTGGAAATTTGCGATATGTTGGTTCGCTCGGCAGCAGTTGATGTAATCGTTATTGATTCAGTTGCGGCGCTCACCCCTAGAGCGGAAATCGAGGGCGATATGGGTGACACTCACGTTGGATTGCAGGCTCGTCTCATGAGTCAAGCGTTGAGAAAAATGACAGGCAACATAAAACAATCCAACACCATGGTGATCTTTATTAATCAAATTCGAATGAAAATCGGTGTGATGTTCGGTTCTCCCGAAACCACTACGGGCGGTAATGCGCTGAAGTTTTACTCCTCTGTACGACTTGATATAAGAAGAATTGGTGCTGTGAAAGAGGGCGATGAAGTCGTTGGTAACGAAACAAGGGTGAAAGTGGTCAAAAATAAAGTCGCGCCTCCTTTCAGGCAAACTGAATTTCAGATTTTGTATGGAGGAGGTATTCACAGAACCGGCGAGATTTTGGAGCTCGGAGTACAGCAAGGTATCGTCGAGAAGGCAGGGGCGTGGTACTCCCATAAAGGTGATCGTATAGGACAAGGTAGAAAAAATGCATCTGAATACCTAGACGATAACCCTCAGCTTAAAGTTGAAATAGAAGAGGAAATCAGGAAGCAACTTTTACCACGAGTAGATAGTGACGAGCTGGCTGCGGAGATTTTGATACCAGAACCCTCTGGGGAAGGTTTGAGTTGATATAAAGTTCTTATCTAGTCAGCTTAATTCAAGAGGGATTACTTTTTGCGGGAAACAAAGGAAGAATATCTTGCTGCTTATGCGCTTGGCTTACGACTGCTGGGTAACAGAGAACATTCTGAAATTGAGCTGCTCAACAAGTTAAAAAAAAAGCTTCCACCGCGGTATCGCAAAAAGTTATTTCAGAACTAGTTAGTGGTGGCTATTGTTCTAACGAAAGATTTTCGGAGGCATGTTGTCGATCCAGAGTTAGTCGCGGGTACGGCCCTCGTTACATTGCCAGGGAGCTTCACTCAAAGGGAGTCGACAGGTCGCTCATTGGGAAGGCGTTAGATCAATTCAGCGACAAATGGCCTTGTATATTGCGGGAGGGAATCGACAATAAGCTTTCGAAGCTTGGATATTCGCGGTCGGGGCTGAGCATAGCAGCGACACTTGAAGACCCGATTGTCAGAAGCAAAGTCGTCAGCTCACTTGAACGCAAGGGTTTCGATGTGGCTCAGATACTAAGAGCCCTAGAGAACTGGGAGTGACTCTGGCTTACTGCGTAAGCCACATTCTCTCTATGGTTAATTCATCTCTCCAAAAATAGCTTTATAATAGATCGATATAGTCTGGCCAAACTGTCATGAAAACTGTCGAACTTAGGGAAGCTTTTTTATCTTTTTTTGAAAATCGAGATCACAAGGTGGTTTCGTCAAGCTCCTTAGTGCCATTCGATGACCCCACTCTGCTTTTTACCAACGCCGGAATGAACCAATTCAAAGACCCACTTCTGGGGAAGTCTAATCCTGGTTATTCAAGAGCAGCATCCGCACAGCGGTGTGTTAGGGCAGGCGGGAAGCATAATGATTTAGAAAATGTTGGCTATACGGCTCGTCATCACACGTTTTTCGAGATGATGGGGAATTTTAGTTTTGGTGATTACTTCAAGGAGGAGACCATTGAGATGGCTTGGTCTTTTACAAATGAAGTAATGAAAATACCGCAAGAGAAGGTGATCGTGACTGTTCACCCCTCGGATGCTGAGAGTGCAGATATCTGGAAAAAACAGATCGGTATAGATGATTCCAGAATTATTCAGCTGGAGGAAAATTTTTGGACGATGGGTGATACAGGGCCATGTGGACCGTGCACTGAACTTTTTTACGATCATGGCGAATCAGTCCAAGGTGGACCTCCAGGATCACCTGATGAAGATGGAGACCGATATATAGAGTTTTGGAACTTGGTCTTCCCCCAGTTCGATCGCTCCCCAGATGGTCATCTGGAACCCCTCCCGAGCCCTGGTGTGGATACGGGAATGGGGTTGGAGCGAATGGCGGCTATTTTGCAAGGAGTTCAAAGTAATTACGAAATCGATTTATTCCGAAATTTAATTCGGCCCATTGGTGACATGTTGGGTAAATCGGAGCGTGAAGCTTTGTCGTCTTCCTCTGTTCGGGTGATTGCGGATCATCTCAGAAGTACAGCATTCCTAATTGCCGATGGGATCAAACCGGGTAACGAGGATCGCTCCTACGTTTTGAGAAGGATTATGCGGCGAGCTTTGCGTCACGCGCATAAATTAGGACTGAAGGAACCATTTCTTTTTAAATTAGTAAAACCTTTAGTTCAAGAGATGGGCGA
>CAJXCK010000039.1 GCA_913051785.1 uncultured Gammaproteobacteria bacterium | reverse complement strand
ATGGTGGAGGCGGCGGGAGTTGAACCCGCGTCCGCTGATTCGCCGCTATTGGCTCTACATGCTTAGATTCCGTCTACTGATTTAGCATCCAGCGGCCCGACGGTCAGGGCACTTTCTGCGATCCCGATTATATTTAACGCTTCGACCCCGGGAGAGGACTAGGCGCTGTCCTGCTGCTTTGCCGTTCACTTCTCCTAGCAGGCACGAATTGTGAACGTTAGCGGGGTTTTTAAGCCGCTAGTGCGTAGTTTTCGTCGTTGGCAACTATATAAAGTTACAGCGATTGTTTTACGAGAGTCACTACCCTCTCGGCATGCACCTCAAGTTTTGATATCCGCGTCGAAACCATGTCGCCCCCGGCACTCAAAAAAGAAGTTTAATTTTCGTTTTTTTTGAAGCCCTCTAATTAGAATATTTGATGATAGCATACAGCAGTCAGATAAGAAGTTTGCGACTAAGGGTCTTTTGACAATAATAAAGTCCCGAGAAGGGTCCCTCGGCGGGCTGCTAGATAAGATAAATGAGTTCAGGGAAGGTATTGGTTGTGAGTTTGGATAAAAGGCGAATAGAGATCATTTCCACTGTGATAAGGGAGTTAACTGAACAGGGAAAAAAGGGCGTGCGTCCTGGTGACGTGGCTGAAAAGCTGCGAACCTCTAATTCTCCGATTGGAGTTTGGCAAATTAGAGCTGATTTTGCGCAATTGACGGAGGAAGGTTTTCTCGAGCTTGAACAGGAGCGAGGATTTTGGCGCCTGGCATAAGACTCTCGCTAAATTTCTAAGGATTTTATGAAAACGGCAATTGAAAGGTCGGATCTTCCTAGCATCGAGCAACCAGGAAAGATTTGTATCCTGAAATCGAAATGGTACCCGGAATTCGTAGAAAACATGTCGGATCACGCTGAATCTATCCTCAGAGAATCCGGATTCTCTAGGATAGAGAGTCACACTTTACCTGGCTCATTGGAGATCCCCCTGGCGGCGAGGGATCTTCTAGCCCGCGACGCGAATGACGAAATCGATGCGATATTATGTTTCGGCGTGATCGTCAAGGGAGACACTCTTCACTTCGAGATGATCAGTCAAGAAAGTATGAGAGGTTTGGGATCCGTCATGCATGATTTCCTCTGCCCGATAATCGTGGAAATTCTGCCGGTTTTTGATATCGAGCAAGCTAGGCAACGCTGCTCTGATAATGATGAAAACAAGGGTATTGAGGCAGCTGTGGCCGCTCTAGAAATGATCCACTGGCGCAGATCCTTGGGCTCGGTTTAAAGAAACTTATCGACTTGTTTTGAAAAGCCTACGCTGGTCTCGTTGCCAATCTTTCTCTTTTAATGCTTCTCTTTTGTCATAGAGCTTCTTACCTTTCGCAAGAGCCACCTCACATTTGACTTTGTTAGATTTCCAGTAAAGTGATAGTGGAACGACGGTGTATCCTTTTTGTTGGCTTGCACTGAATAATCTAGCGATTTCTTTTGAGTTGAGCAGTAGTTTTCTTTGTCTTTGAGGTTCTGCAACCACGTGGGTTGATGCACTGAGGAGTGGAGTGATTGTGCAACCCGCCAGATAGGCTTCTCCTTTGTGCAGAGTGACGAAGCCCTCAGCGATTTGAGCTTTTCCGGCCCGAATACTCTTAACCTCCCAGCCCATCAAGACTAAACCTGCTTCGAGCTTCTCCTCGAGAAAATAATCGTGACGAGCTTTTCTATTTTGGGCGATCGAGTTGGGATGCTTATTTTTGGCTGACTTTGCCATGGGATGTGATTTGCCGGATATCAAGTTTAGGATCTATTATTGCAGTGTACCTGTCTATGCAGGTAAATCACGCGCCATATTCTCCGATGAAACTAAATAAGGGGGGAAACAGCATGTCTGAATCAAGCCCAAATAATGATATTCGCTGGTCGAGCAGGTGGTTGTTCGTTCTGGCCGCAGCTGGATCGGCGGTGGGTCTTGGGAACATTTGGAAATTTCCATACGTAGCCGGGGAAAACGGAGGTGGTGCTTTTGTGCTTATTTATCTCGTTTGTGTCGGATTGGTGGGAGCTCCAATAATGATGGCCGAGATAGCGCTTGGGCGTGAAGGGCGCTCGAGCCCCATTACTACTATGGCCAAATTAGCGGCGTCTGCCGGAAGAAATAGTCAATGGTCGATCATTGGTTGGATGGGGGTGATCGCGGGCGTGATGATTCTTTCCTTCTACGGCGTAATCGCGGGATGGGCTCTGAAGTACATCGGGGTACTCGCATCCGGTGAATTTGAAAATGCGGGAGCTAGTGTGGTTGAGAGCACCTTTAACGGGTTGCTTGCCAGTCCAGTTGAAATGATCTTTTGGCAAACCATTTTCATGGTTGGAACTATTTGGATAGTTGCTCGAGGTGTGAGTCAGGGATTAGAGAAGGCGATACGTTGGTTTATGCCACTCTTATTCGTCATGCTCATCGTGCTGCTCGGATACAGCCTGAGATCGGGTGGATTCGAGCAGGGTTGGCAGTTCATGTTTGATTTTAAATGGGAAGATGTGGGTCCCGGCACTTGGATCATGGCACTAGGCCAAGCATTTTTCACATTAAGTTTGGGGATGGGTACGATGATGGCGTACGGGTCTTACGTTCCGTCTGAAGCGAGGATCGGATCGACAGTAGCGACGATCGTAGCCCTTGATACGGTTGTCGCGATCTCTGCAGGTCTCGTCATCTTTCCTCTCGTATTTGTCAACAATTTAGATGTTGCACAGGGCCCCGGGTTAATGTTTGTCACTATGCCCCTGGCATTCGGTCAACTGCCCTTTGGTTCAATTTTTGGTTCGGTTTTCTTTTTGTTGGTAAGCTTCGCGGCAATAACCTCAGCAATTTCGCTCACAGAACCAGCGATTTCCTACTTAGTCGAAAAATATAATTCGAGCAGATGGAGAGTTGCTGTTGGACTCGGGTTCTTGTGTTGGCTTCTAGGTCTTGGAACAGTCTTTTCGTTCAATATATGGGCTGATTTGAAACTAGCCTTCGGACTGAATTTTTTCGATCTAGTCGATCAGATATCGTCTAACATACTCCTCCCACTAGGAGGGTTACTGATTGCGATTTTCATTACTTGGAAGTTGCCCAGGGAGACCGTAGCAGGCCAAATTGAAATCGAGTCCGAGCCTATCTGGAGTTTGTGGAAAGTCGTCACTGGTGTTGTTGCGCCGGTATCTGTTTTGGTCGTTTTTCTAAACACTTTTGTTCCGTTTTTCTAGTTCTGCCTTGGCGCGAATAACGAAAAGCATCTTGTTCCCTGGCCCCGTAAGTGTTCCATACAGTGTTGTAGCCGATATTTGTAATTACCCTCTATTTTTGGATGGATGCGAGAGAGTGGAAGTTTTGACCTCGGGGTCAACTGATCAGGATGACGAAAAGTATGGCCGAGAAGGCTCGGAATTAGTTACCGCGAAAATAACTGTCGGTTTCGGTGGGAATACTTACGAAATGACAACTAGGAATCAAAACCGATATCTGGAACGTATAAGCGTGGTGATGCTTGAGGGACCGTTTGAAAGTTTCAAGGGAGACTGGTTATTTACCTCTTTTGGGGTGCAAGGTTGTCAAATAGACATTGAGCTGAGCTACTCGGTGTCCGGAATATTAGGCAAGGCTCTAAAATTGGTGCAGGGTAAGATCGTGGACAAGACAGTCTCTTCGTTTACGAAGAGGTTCGATTGGGTTCTATCTACAAAGGAGGAACCAGGATAAGTTCAATACGCCAATAACAACATGAGTCAGTTTAAGAACTTGCTGTTTCTGTTTCTTTTCCTTCAGAAGGGGCTAAGTCTCCGCTTATGCTCTTGAGCTCGTTTCCATCGAAGAACAGAGTAGTTCTTGTTTTTTGGGTGAATAAGCCAGGAACCTCTATCGAGTATATATATATCCACTTGGAGTCATTAAAAGGGTCTTTGAGAACAGGCTCGCCGAGCACAAAGGCCACCTGGCTCTTCGTCATACCCGGCTTGATTTTGTCTATCATCTCTTGTGTGACTATATTCCCCTGCTGTACGGGAACCCTATAGAGTTTGAGTGCGTTCAATCCGTTGGTGCAGCCACTCGTTAGAAGGAATGCAACTACAAGCGTTGTTATATAACTCATTTTTCTCATCGAGTGATTGTAGTCACGTTCTTGTGTCATGAACAGGATGTAAGCCTTTCAATCCATTGCCTGTGCTAAGAGATTTTTTGCGAAATCAGTGGTCTCAGGCGTTACCTCAGATCCAGCTAGCATGCGCGCCAGTTCTTTGACTCGGTCCTCTCCCTCGAGGTTCAAAAGATTGGTTTTTTCATTTTCCCGAACGACTTTGAAGTGCTGCTGACCAATAGCAGCAACTTGTGGCGCGTGAGTGACGCAGAGAACCTGGGTTGTCTCAGACAGGTTCCGAAGCAGTCGACCGATACTGTCTGAAATCGTGCCCCCAACCCCTACGTCCGCTTCGTCCAGAATTAGACATGGGAGATGACTGTTTTTGGCTGCTACTGCTTGAATGGCTAAATTGACCCGGGTCATTTCTCCACCGGACGCGATTTTTCTTAGCGGAGCAAAGTCAAATTTTTCGACGGTGCGGGCCAGAAGTTCAAGTTGCTCTAGTCCCTCAGCGCTCTCTCGATCCTCGAAGGAAATTTCTATCGCGCCGCGATCGAGCCCAAGCGACGCGAAATGACTATTTACCTCAGAGCAAAAATCGGGCGCCGCTTCTCTCCGTTTTTGCGATAACTTTTTCCCAGCAATTTGAAATTGTTTTTCTCGCTCATCAACCTCTGATTCAAGTATATTTAAACGGTCTTCGTTCTGATCTATTTCTCCAATTTCCTTTTCGATCTGCTTCTGTTTGTTTGATAGCTCCTCGGGTTGGACTCGGTGTTTACGAGCCATCTCGAAAATCTTGCCAAGTCTTGTCTCGATTTCTGAAAGCCTCGCGGGATCTTCTTTTACCGTGGCGGCATAAGATCGAAGGTCATTTTGAGCGTCGTCTATGAGATCAAGCGCTGTAGCCAGGGTCTCTCTTCCAGAGACAAGGTCTTTATTGACGGACGGGAGTTCCTTCAGTTCTTTGGTTTTAGATCTGACGATATCAATTTTATTAAGCTCGACTTCTAGTATCGAAAGGGTTTCTGAGATGCTCGCGGAATTTTCAAGAATTTTTCTCTCATCTTCCAGAGAATCGAGCTCGCCATCTGCCATACTCAGCTCAAGGAGCTCTTGAATTTGGTACCCAAGCAGTTCAACACGATCTATCTGATTAGCCTTGAGAGCGATGGCGTCCTCTAACTCCTTTAGAGTTTTCTGCCAGTCGTCATACAGCTCGGCGACCTTTGCTCTCAATGGCCCAGAATTAGTGTATTCATCTAGGATTTGAAGTTGAACTTTCCTGCTAGTGATTCTTCGGAAGTCATCTTGCCCCTGAATATCTACCAAGAAATCGCCAATGGAGCGCAGGAATTGTTGCGTTACCGGGATGTTGTTGATGAAGGCGCGCGAGCGACCCTCGGGATTGATCACTCGCCGGATGATACATTCGGGTGTTTCGAAATCAGTAAATTCATCTTGGACAAGGATAGTTATGGCATCTGGGGACCTACCAATGTCAAACTCGGCAACCAATTCGATTTTTGAGTCTCCGTGGAGTATTTCGTCCCTTTTTGCCCTGGCGCCGAGTAATAAGTCTAGGGCATCTAAAAGTATCGATTTCCCAGCCCCTGATTCACCCGTAACAGTTGTCATGCCCTCCATGAATTCGACACTCAGGTTATCCACCAATAGATAATTTTGTATTGATAATTGTTTAAGCATGAGAACGAGATATGAAATTTGGGTACAAATGTAAGTCCTTTTATCGACCAATTCGAAAATCGCAACTCCAAGCTTACATAGTTTGAGCTTTACACATAAGATGAGAACGGCAGCCATTGAACCGACATTTTTGAAAAAGCTTTGGTTATGAATTTGAGCGATACAGACAGTAGTCCAAAACAAGAAGTTCGGGTGGAGCCAAATGGGCGGGCTCAACAACTTTTGAAGCTGGTTGTTGAGCATTTTATAGCTGAGGGAACTCCTGTGGCGTCAAAGTCTCTGGCGAATCTACCCGGCGTTGATGTCTCCTCAGCGACTGTTAGAAACGTGATGGGAGACTTGGAGTCTATGGGTTTGGTTCGGTCGCCTCATACGTCCGCGGGGAAAGTCCCCACGCAGATGGGCCTGCGTTTTTTTGTTGACTCTTTGTTGAGCTTTGAGCCAGTAACAAGACAACGGATGAGAGAGTTTGAGGATGAGTTAGACCCATCGATGAGCCCAACTCAACTCGTTAATGCTGCCTCAGAGCTGCTTTCCGACTTTACGAAGATGACTTGCCTCATAACAACGCCCAGGAGAAACCAAATTACTCTGCGACAGATAGAGTTTCTCCGCTTGGATGAGAGTCGAGTGTTGGCGATTTTAGTTCTCAATGACCGAGACGTTCAGAACAGGGTAATCCATATTGATGAGTCCTTTAGAGATTCTGAGCTCACGGCTTCAGCAAATCTGTTAAATCAGGAATTCGGTGGTGGCCCGTTGTCTGAGATCAGGGATGCAGTAGCCGAGAGTCTCCGATCAGATAAGTCACACATGGATGGGCTCATGAGAAGGGCACTTTCTGTAGTCGACGTGGCGTTGAAAGCGGAAGATTCATTGCAAGACGATCATGACCTTGTAGTTAGTGGTGAGCGTCGACTTTTGGACTTTACGGCTGATACAGAAAAGGCGAGAACCTTGTTCGATGCGATCTCTGGAAAAGGAAGGTTGCTCCATCTGTTGGATCAGTGTATCGCTAGCGATGGAGTACAGCTGTTTATAGGACAAGAGTCAGGCTATAGACCCCTTGGGGATATGTCCCTGGTTACATCTACTTACCAGCTAAATGGCGAGCTAGCTGGAGCCCTTGGGGTGATAGGTCCTACTCGCATGGATTACAAGGACGTCATTCCAGTAGTGGATGTAACAGCTCGGCTTTTGAGCGCAGCTATGCGCAGGGGTTAGCATACCTTTCTACTTTTGCTCTTGTTTTTCCATCTTCAGCCCCAACTATTTCCTCGCGCAAGGAGTTTTTTGATGACGGAAGATGAGAATACAGTTCCTGAAGAGACTGTCGATAATGAGGAGCAAGCGGATTCTGCACCCTCGATAGAAGAGGACGGTGCCTGTCCTTCTGAGGATGAGATGGAGGCTCTGAAAGATCAGCTCCTCAGAACCGTTGCTGAGTCAGAGAACATTCGCCGGCGAGCTTCACGAGACGTCGAGAATGCACATAAATATGCGAACGAGAAGTTGCTAGAAGATTTGCTTCCGGTTCTGGATAGCCTTGAGAAGGCATTGGAGTTGCCGAATCAATCGGACGATGCAAAGGCGGTCTTAGAAGGAATAGAAATCTCATTGAGAATATTTCGTGAGACCCTGGAGAGAGGCGGCGTTCTGGTAGTAGATCCACTTGGTGAACCTTTCGATCCTAGTAGACACGAAGCATTAGCAATGGTGCCAAACGAGGAGGTCGAGCCAAATTCGGTGATAGAGGTGGTACAGAAGGGCTATTTGCTCAATGAACGAGTCGTGAGAGCCGCCAGAGTAATCGTGTCGGCCGCGTAATAATATCCCGAAACTGGGTTGAAGTTACTGAAACAGACCAAATATTAGACGAATAAATAGGCCTTAGGGTCGTGAGAGAAAAGAAGGCGGAGACAAAAATGGGAAAAATAATTGGAATAGACCTGGGCACGACGAATTCTTGTGTATCTGTTCTAGACGGGGGCGATCCGAAAGTTATTGAAAATTCAGAGGGTGACCGAACGACACCTTCAATTATTGCGTACACTGAAGATGGCGAAATCTTAGTTGGCCAAAACGCTAAGCGTCAGGCGGTGACGAACCCGCAAAACACGCTCTTCGCAGTCAAACGGCTCATCGGAAGAAAATTCGAAGACGATGTTGTTCAGAAAGATATCAAGATGGTGCCGTATTCGGTGGTGGGAGCAGGAAATGGAGACGCTTGGATAGAGGTCAAAGGCGAGAAATTGGCACCACCTCAGATTTCAGCCGAAACGCTGAAGAAAATGAAGAAAACAGCAGAAGACTACTTGGGAGAGGACGTCACTGAGGCGGTTATAACGGTTCCGGCTTATTTTAATGACTCACAGCGCCAAGCAACCAAGGATGCCGGGAAAATAGCGGGCTTAGAGGTGAGGCGGATAATCAACGAGCCCACCGCGGCGGCATTGGCGTATGGCTTGGATAAGAAAAAGGGAGATGCCAAAATCGCAGTGTACGATTTGGGTGGTGGCACCTTCGACGTGTCGATAATCGAAATGGCAGAGGTCGATGGAGAGCATCAATTCGAAGTTCTCTCAACCAATGGTGACACCTTTTTAGGTGGGGAAGACTTCGACCTGAAAGTTATAGACTATCTTGCCGATGAGTTCATGAAAGAAAACAGCGTAGACCTTCGCAACGACCCTTTAGCCCTTCAAAGACTTAAGGAAGCGGCGGAGAAGGCGAAGATTGAGTTATCTAGTGGTCAACAGAGCGAGGTTAATCTGCCCTATATCACTGCGGATCAAACGGGGCCGAAACACCTTGTGTTGAAGCTGACAAAAGCAAAGCTAGAGTCGCTTGTGGAAGAGTTAGTGGCTAGAACGATTGGCCCATGTCAAACGGCGCTTGATGATGCCTCGCTGACCGCGGCAGATATTGATGATGTTATATTGGTTGGCGGTCAGACGCGGATGCCACTGGTTCAGGAAAAAGTAAAAAGCTTCTTTAACAAAGAAGCTCGGAAGGATGTTAATCCGGATGAAGCTGTTGCGATGGGCGCCGCCATTCAAGCTGCAGTATTGGCTGGCGATGTTACAGATGTTCTGTTGCTTGATGTCACGCCTTTGTCGCTCGGTATAGAGACGATGGGGCAGGTAATGAGCGTTTTGATTGAGAAAAACACCACAATTCCATCCAAGAAGACCCAAGTCTTTTCAACAGCCGATGACAACCAGACAGCGGTGACGATCCATGTGCTGCAAGGTGAGCGTAAGCAAGCGGGCCAAAACAAGTCATTGGGTCGCTTCGACTTGTCAGACATACCACCAGCACCTCGAGGCACACCTCAGATAGAAGTGGCATTTGACATAGATGCAAACGGGATTTTAAACGTATCGGCCAAGGACAAGGCTACTGGAAAAGAGCAGTCGATAATTATCAAGGCCTCCTCGGGGTTGAGTGATGAAGAGATAGAAAAGATGGTCAAAGACGCTGAAGCTCATTCTGAAGAGGATAAGAAATTCGAGGAGATGGTGGGCCTAAGAAATCAAGCAGACAGCCTGATTCACGGTGCTCGCAAGGCAGTCGCAGATGCTGGCGATAAAGCATCTGACGAAGAGAAAGAAGCTATAGAAGCAGCTTGTAAAGATCTCGAGGATTCCCTGCAGACAGACGAAAAAGAGTCTATAGAAGCTAAAATCCAGACGCTCTCTGAGGCGTCAGCCTCCTTGGCTCAGAAGATGTATGCTGAGGACGCTCAAGCAGCCGGAGCGGAAGGGGCGTCTGAAACTTCTGCAGCCGACGATGCAGTTGATGCCGAATTTGAAGAAGTCAAAACGGATGACGCAAGCGAGGAAAAGAGCCAGTAGCATCCGGGGTTTTTCTCGACTGATAAGTTCTGAGATTAAAGTGAATAGGTTCGGTTTTGGGCCCTAGACGGGAGCGAGGATAGTGGCGAAAAGAGACTATTACGAAGTGCTTGGGCTGGACAGAGAGGCCTCAGAGGCGGAGCTTAAAAAAGCTTATCGCAGGTTAGCTATGAAGTACCACCCGGATCGTAATAGTGACGATCCCGCTGCCGAAGAAAAATTCAAAGAAGCTAGCGAAGCTTACGAAATCTTAACAGACCCTCAGAAGAAAGAGGCCTACGACAGATTTGGTCACGCGGGTGTTGATCCTAATCAGGGCGGAGGGTTTTCTGGTCAAGGAGGATTCGGAGATATCTTTGGGGATGTGTTTGGAGACATCTTTGGAGGTTCCCGCTCAGGTCGTTCCGGTCCAGCCCGGGGGTCGGACTTGCGTTATGAACTTGAGTTGTCTTTGGAAAAAGCGGTCAGCGGTCAGACCATGGAGATTGACATTCCGGTTCTTGACGCGTGCAGGGCTTGTGACGGATCGGGAGCTAAAAAAGGAACAAGCCCAACGACTTGTCCCGACTGTAATGGCGCAGGACAGATCAGAGTTTCACAGGGATTCTTTTCTCTGCAACAAACTTGTCCTCGATGTCGAGGGCAGGGCCAGATAATAACGGATCCTTGCCCTGCCTGTGGGGGAGCGGGAAGAGTTCGGAGAGACAAAACATTATCGGTAAAAATACCTGCCGGGGTTGATACGGGTGACAGAATCAGGCTGTCTGGCGAAGGGGAAGCGGGCCCTAATGGCGGCCCACCCGGTGACTTATATGTTCAAATCGAAGTGGTCGATCACCCCATTTTCGTCAGAGAGGGCAAACACTTGTACTGTGAGGTGCCGATTTCGATCGCGGATGCGGCGCTCGGTGGGGAGATTGAGGTGCCAACTTTGGAAGGACGAGTGAATTTGAAAATACCTTCCGAGACCCAAACTGGTAAGGTGTTCCGTCTTCGCGGAAAGGGGGTCACGCAAGTTAGGTCCGCGGGAGTTGGAGACCTGCTTTGCAAAGTGGTTCTAGAAACACCTGTCTCTTTGACTGAAAAGCAGAAGTCATTGTTAAAAGAATTTAAAGAAACGCTCGAGGGGAACCCCAAGCACTCACCCAAGGAGAAATCGTGGTTTGATGGCGTAAAGGATTTTTTCGAGACTCTAAAGGGATGATTACGTCACTCTCCCAAAAGCTTTAAGAGGTTCCTCATATGATAAAAGCAATTATATCTGGTGCTGCGGGCAGGATGGGACGATCCTTGATTGGAGCGGTGCAGACATCAGATGAGTTCTCTCTCGTTGGAGCTTTGGAGTCTGAAAACAGTGAATTGTTAGGTTTGGATGCCGGAGAACTTGCCGGGGTTGGTAAGGCCGGAGTTTTACTGAGCACCACGGATGAATCGCTTGTCGAGCAAGCTGACGTGATGATCGACTTTTCGTCTCCGTTGGCAAGTGTATTTAATGCTGAGACTTGCGCTGAGTTAGGCACGGCCCTAGTGATCGGCACAACCGGAATGGACGTTGAGCAGGAGAAGACGCTCAAAAAAGGTTCGAATAGGATTCCCATTTTTGTATCGCCCAACATGAGTCTGGGTATGAGTATGCTTTACCGTTTGGTTGAAAATGCCGTATCGACGCTTGGTAAAAACTTTGATGTTGAAATATTCGAGGCACACCATAGTGGCAAGAAAGATGCGCCTTCGGGGACTGCGCTGAGGTTGGGAGAAGTGATTGCGAACGCGAGAGGCGTTGATCTGCGAGAGAAAGCTGTTTTCGATAGGAGTGGAGATATAAAAACTAGAGTACCGGACTCGATTGGATTCTCCAGCGTGCGTGGAGGAGATATCGCGGGCGACCACACGGTTATTTTGGCGGGAGACGGTGAGAGGCTGGAACTCACTCACAGGGCGCATGACAGGAGTAATTTTGTCCATGGCGCGCTTTTAGCGGCTAGCTTTGTTTGCGCCAATCCCCCAGGTCTATATGGTATGAGCGATTTGCTTGGTGAATAATACGTTTAACTGAAGAAAGTGCTGATTTTTTAAATCAGGAAAGGTAAACTTTCTTCTCAAGCTTGCTCGAAGTTGGACCATGAAAAAGCTTGGCTCCCACCTCATATAATCTCTTTCGAGAGGAGTTCAGAGAAAGCGACATGGCCGTTCTGGATTCACGTAACGGCTGCATTTAAGGCTTTTGGGGAAAGGCTAACCGTTTTGAGAAAAATAGAGCGATACATAGATCGGCTGAAGGGCCGAGGGTGAGTTCGGCTGTTCTAGGACTAGAGGACGGAAGTGTTTTTTATGGAAAATCGATTGGTATTGAAGGCGAATCCAGCGGGGAAATTGTTTTCAACACTGCGATGTCAGGTTATCAGGAGATTTTGACTGATCCCTCTTATCGGAAGCAGATAATCACCTTCACCTATCCACAGATTGGGAACACTGGGATTAATCGTGAAGACTATGAATCAAACAAGGTGTGGGCTTCGGGTTTGGTTGTGCGCACTATCCCAAAACTTAGCAGTAATTGGAGAAAGGAGGAGTCTTTAGGTGATTTCCTTCGACAGCAAAATGTAGTCGGTATAGCGGAAGTTGATACAAGAAGATTGACTACTTTGCTGCGTGAGAAGGGTTCTATGGGGGCTTGTGTATTAGCGAAAGAAGTAATTTCAGACGAGGATGAAAAAAGAGCTGTTTTCTTGGCAAGGGAATTCCCCGGGCTTTCTGGAGCTGATCTTGCGAAAGAGGTTTCCGGCCCTCGCAGGGTTTGGAATGAAACGACTTGGAATTTGAGCTCTGGCTATGGCAGCCTGGGAAAAGCCAAGAGAAAGGTCGTCGCCTACGATTTCGGTATAAAGAGGAACATACTTCGTATTTTGGCTGACCTGGGTTGTGATTTGTTAGTGGTTCCAGCAGACACAACATATGAAGAAGTTATAGCTGAAAATCCTGACGGAGTATTCCTCTCAAACGGACCAGGTGACCCAGAGCCATGCGACTATGCAATAGACGCAATAAAACTGTTTTTGAAAGATAAAATTCCCGTATTTGGGATATGTCTTGGTCATCAATTGCTGGCGCTGGCAAGTGGCGCAACCACGGAGAAAATGGTCCATGGGCACCACGGAGCGAATCACCCGGTTCAGGACCTCGAGACGGGAGAGGTGCTCATAACGAGTCAAAATCATGGCTTCGCCGTTAATGAAGAGAGTCTCCCCCCTAATCTGCAATGTACTCACAAGTCGCTTTTCGACGGGACAGTTCAGGGTATAGCGAGAATCGACACTCCTGCTTTTGGTTTTCAAGGTCACCCCGAAGCAAGTCCAGGGCCCAATGACTGTGTAATCCTTTTCAACAGATTCATGAAATCGATGTCGATCTCGCAAAAAAAAGATGGGGAGCCTCAAAAAATTGCCTAAGAGCTCAGATATAAGCAGCGTCCTGATAATTGGTGCGGGACCGATTGTTATTGGTCAAGCGTGTGAGTTCGATTATTCGGGTGCCCAGGCGTGTAAAGCGCTTAAAGAGGAGGGCTTGCGTGTCGTGCTAGTAAACTCTAACCCGGCGACTATTATGACGGATCCTGCAATGGCAGATGCGACTTACATAGAGCCGGTCAATTGGAAAACGGTTAGAGAAATAATTGCAAAGGAACGTCCCGATGCGATCCTGCCGACTATGGGAGGGCAAACTGCGCTGAATTGTGCGTTGGATTTGGTGCGAGAAGGTGTCCTGGAGGAATTCTCCTGTCGAATGATTGGGGCGTCAAAAGAAGCTATTGATAAGGCAGAGGACAGAGAGCTTTTTGACAAGGCAATGAAAAAAATAGGTCTTGGTACGGCTCGCTCGGTTATCTGCCACAGTCTGGAAGAAGCGATTCAGGTGCAAAAACAGGTAGGTTTCCCTTGCATTATCCGTCCTTCATTTACCCTAGGCGGTAGTGGTGGGGGAATCGCCTACAATAAAGAAGAATTCGAGGAGATTTGTGAAAGGGGATTAGACCTATCACCAACGAGTGAACTGCTCATCGATGAATCCTTGTTGGGTTGGAAAGAGTTTGAAATGGAGGTGGTTCGAGATAAAAAAGACAACTGTATTATAGTTTGCTCGATTGAAAATTTCGATCCAATGGGCGTTCACACCGGCGATAGTATTACCGTCGCTCCATCGCAGACGCTGACAGACAAGGAGTATCAACTCTTACGGGACGCGTCGATCGCCGTCTTGCGAGAAATTGGAGTAGAGACGGGTGGCTCGAATGTTCAATTCGCCATCAGTCCCGATGACGGCAGAATAGTTGTTATAGAAATGAATCCAAGGGTCTCAAGGTCCTCCGCACTGGCGTCAAAAGCAACTGGATTCCCAATAGCGAAGGTTGCGGCAAAACTTGCAATAGGCTACACCCTTGACGAATTAGAAAACGATATAACTGGTGGCGCAACACCGGCCTCTTTTGAGCCGAGCATCGATTACGTAGTCACCAAAATACCAAGATTTGCTTTTGAAAAATTCACTCAGGCCGATTCAGGGCTAACAACCCAGATGAAGTCGGTGGGGGAAGTAATGGCTATAGGCTCTACATTCCAGGAGTCTTTGCAGAAAGCGATACGAGGTCTAGAGACCGGTATGTCGGGTCTTGATTCTCCTTTTGGGGATGAAGAAAAAGATCGAAGAGACGTCATAAAACTCAATTTGAGGAGCCCTCGTGCTGAGAGGTTGTGGTTTGTTGCAGAGGCGTTTCGAGAAGGTTTCAGTCTTGAAGATTTGCACCAAGAAACCTCTATAGACAGATGGTTTTTGGCGGAACTTGAAGATTTAGTATTTGAGGAGCGCCTTATACAAGAATCGAATTTCGATGAAGCAACGAAGAGCGATTGGTTGAGATGGAAAAGAAAAGGTTTTTCGGATACTCGGTTGGCGCAACTACTAGGGACAGACGAGGGGGCTGTTCGGGGACGAAGACATTCATTTGATGTTAAACCAGTTTTTAGAAGGGTGGATTCGTGCGCAGGGGAGTTTCAATCGCCGACGGCTTATTTGTATTCAACTTACGAAGAGATGTGTGAGGCAAATCCTTCTCAAAATCAGAAGATAATGGTCTTAGGTGGTGGGCCAAATCGGATAGGCCAGGGTATAGAGTTCGATTATTGCTGTGTTCACGCGTCTCAAGCAATCCGGGAAGAGGGGTTCGAGAGCATTATGGTCAATTGCAACCCTGAAACTGTCTCAACAGATTATGATGCCTCGGACCGTTTGTATTTTGAGCCGCTCACTTTAGAGGACGTCTTAGCAATTGCAGAAGTCGAGCAACCTAAAGGCGTGATTGTGCAGTTTGGTGGGCAAACTCCTCTTAAGCTGGCGAGAGGCCTCGAGAGTTTTGGAGTGCCAATTATCGGTACCAGTCCAGATGCGATTGATAGGGCCGAAGATAGGGAGCGTTTTCAAAAACTAGTTGACGGACTCGGGTTGAGGCAACCAGCGAACAGACTGGCGAGAGAGATTGATGAGGCCGTGGCGAATGCTGATGAGATTGGTTATCCGATAGTGGTTCGACCATCTTATGTTCTTGGGGGGAGGGCAATGGAAATTGTCTATGGGGAACAAGAGTTAAGACAGTACATGGGATCAGCCGTTGAGGTTTCAAATGAATCCCCCGTCTTGCTGGACAGATTTCTGGATCATGCGCTTGAGGTCGATGTAGATCTTGTCAGTGATGGGGACAATGCGGTGGTTGGCGCAATCATGCAGCATATCGAGCAAGCGGGCGTTCATTCTGGTGATTCAGCATGCTCCTTGCCTCCGTATAGGTTATCGACAGATATCCAAGACAAAATCAGACAACAAACAATAAAAATTTCGAAAGAGCTTGGCGTTGTAGGTTTAATGAATGTGCAGTTGGCGGTTCAGGACGGCGAGATTTTTCTCATAGAGGTAAACCCAAGAGCTTCTAGAACCATACCATTCGTGTCCAAATGTATCGGTGTATCTCTAGCGAAGATTGCTGCACGTCTCATGTTTGGGAAATCCTTGGAAGAGGTGGGTTTTCAGGAGGAAATTATTCCTAGCCTATTCCACGTAAAAGAGTCGGTGTTTCCGTTTAACAAATTTCCGGGAGTTGACCCAATACTCGGGCCGGAGATGAAGTCCACTGGAGAGGTAATGGGTGTGGGGGAAAACTTTGCGGAAGCTTTTAGGAAGGCCTCTGCAGGCGCTGGTGAATTTATCCCTCAATGTGGAAGAGCATTTCTCAGCGTCAAAGATTCCGACAAAGAAGGTATAGTGGATCTTGGTAAACAGTTGGTTGATATCGGTTTTGAGATAGTCGCGACGTCGGGTACCCAGCGTGTTTTGCAGGGGCATGGATTGCTGTGTAGCAAAGTTCATAAAGTAAATGAAGGTAGACCTGACGTTGCCGACTTGTTGAAGAATGAGCAAATTGATTTCATTATCAATACGACAGAAGGTAGAAAGTCGATCGAGGACTCATCCGTTATTAGAAAGTTGGCTTTAAAAAATAAAGTCTTTTGCAGTACTACTTTGGCTGGAGGGGAAGCATCTATTATGGCGATGAAACAGGGAGAAACGAACATTGTTAGGAGGCTTCAGGATTTTTCGTTAGGGCAGGGAGGATAGAGAATGCCGATACCGATGACGGTAAACGGGGCAGAGTCTTTAAGAGTGGAGCTGGCTCAAAGAAAAGGTGAGATTCGGCAGTCGATAGTGAAAGATATCGCCGAGGCTCGAGCTCATGGTGATTTGAAAGAAAATGCTGAGTATCACGCTGCAAGAGAGCAGCAATCTCTGAATGAGGGCCGCATTCAAGACATTGAATCCAAGTTAGCCGATGCGCAAGTAATCGATGTAACGAAGATACCTGTAACCGGTAAGGTCGTTTTCGGAGCGACTGTAACGATTGCTGGTGAGGATAGTGCCGATGAAACCACTTATCAGATTGTTGGAGAGGACGAGGCGGACCTAAAGCAGGGAAAAATTTCAGTCCTCTCACCAATTTCGAGAGCGCTGATAGGTAAAGATTCTGGTGATGTAGCGTCGGTGAATTCGCCAAGCGGTGTTAAAGATTACGAAATAATCAAAGTTGAACATCTTTAGAAACGTGTCTGTCGAACAAAGGAGGGTTATATCGAACCACAGAGTCTCAGGACGAACTTTTAATCCTGCGTGATAATAGCAGTCACAAATGGTCGAATTTCGAAACGTTGGAGAGCGAAGAACGCTTCGCACTGGGGTTCCTCTTATACAAAAGAGCGTTTTTTCCAATCAGTTGAATAAAATGAGCGTTTAAGGCTAAGCTCAAGTTTTTAATTTCGTTCTCTCTCGCCGATTTTTTTTCGATGTTTAGCTTGACTTTGATTAGTTCGTGATCTGCTAGGGCTCTTCGCATCTCCACCGCAACTGCACTTGTGATCCCGGAGTTGCCGACCGTTACTATTGGCCGAAGATGATGGCCTATCTGCCTATATTTTTTCCTATCAGAGCTGCTTATTAATTTATCTGTCATGACTGGCAATCGAAATTTTTGAGATCATAATCTTACGCACCTTTTTATCAAGTAGATTTGCTGTGGGTGCATCTTGAGCAAGAAGAAAAAAACTGGTGGCTGGAGGCGCTCCCAACGAGAAGATTTTTTTTTAAAAAAAGCGCAAGGACAAGGATTTGTGTCCAGAGCCTACTTTAAGCTTCAGGAACTAGACGCAAGGTTTGATTTGCTAAAACCAAAACAGAGCATACTTGAACTTGGCGCGGCACCCGGGGGCTGGGTTAGGTACATTGAAGATAAGCTCTCTGGGCAAGGAAGTCTTTATATCGCCGTCGACCCCTCGCCAGTTAAATCCTCCGGGTTAGCAAAGGTGATAAGAGGTAAATCCAACGAGCCAAGGGTCGCTCAGGAAATAGAAGAAATATTGGACTCAAGAAAATTAGACCTTGTATTATCGGATATGGCCCCAAAGATAAGCGGCGTAAGGATAGTAGATGACAGCGCATCAAGAGAGTTGGCCGACGAAGCCTTGAACACTGCATCGAGATATTTGGGGCCTGGGGGAGTTATGGTTTCCAAACTCTTTCAGGGTAAAGAGGCTCAGAGTTTCGTTGAAGAACTTAAGAAATGTTTTTTAAAGGCTGTGATATTCAAGCCAGAGGCTTCAAGATCAGAATCAAGGGAAATATTCGTGGTAGCTAACGGTTTTAGAGCGGAACTATGACGCTTGGACGCACCTGCTGATATACGTTATGTTCACATGAGATTGATCAAAATTGAGCTGATACAGTGAGTTTAGATTAAAGATTTTTAGGAACGACTATGGGCAAGAATATTCTTCTTTGGGCAATTGTGTTGGCGGTAATGCTTACGGTCGTTAACAACTTTGGGCCTACTGAAACAGACAAGACTTTGGCTTACTCTGACTTTGTCGACCTGGTCGAGCAAGGTGAAATCAGAAATGCCGTGATTCAGGGGAACGAAATTCTCGCAGAAGATGGTGCGGGAGAAAAATATTCAGTTGTGGGTTTTCAATACGATCCGGCTCTCTCTGAAGTCCTGCGAGAGAATCGAGTGAGGTTTGAGATAAAGCAGCCTGAAAAGCAAAGTGTCTGGACACAGCTTTTGGTGGCGAGTTTTCCGATATTGATTATTTTAGCGGTGGCGCTTTTCTTCATGAGGCAAATGCAAGGCGGAGCTGGCGGGAAGGGTGGTCCTATGTCCTTTGGGAGAAGCAAAGCGAAGCTCCTATCAGAAGATCAAATAAAGACGACCTTCGCTGATGTTGCCGGGGTCGACGAAGCGAAGGAGGATGTCCAGGAATTGGTAGAATTTCTTAAAGATCCCGGAAAATTCCAAAAGCTAGGCGGCCATATACCAAGGGGGATTTTAATGGTCGGCCAACCAGGTACGGGCAAAACACTTTTAGCAAAGGCTATCGCTGGAGAGGCGAAGGTTCCTTTTTTTTCCATTTCTGGATCCGATTTTGTTGAAATGTTTGTAGGAGTTGGAGCTTCACGCGTAAGGGATATGTTCGAGCAGGCTAAGAAGCAGTCCCCATGCATAATCTTTATAGACGAGATCGATGCCGTCGGTCGCCATCGAGGGGCCGGATTGGGCGGAGGGCATGATGAACGAGAGCAAACTTTGAATCAGCTCTTGGTTGAAATGGATGGTTTCGAAGGTAACGAGGGGATAATCGTGATTGCGGCGACGAATAGGCCGGATGTCTTGGATCCGGCACTTTTAAGGCCCGGTCGATTTGATCGGCAGGTAGTGGTCGGATTGCCCGATATACGTGGCAGAGAACAGATCTTAAAAGTACACATGCGTAAGGTGCCAGTAGGAGATGATGTTGACGCTAGTATTATTGCGAGGGGAACCCCAGGGTTTTCAGGCGCCGATTTAGCAAACCTGGTTAACGAATCAGCACTCTTCGCAGCTAGGGGGAGTAAGCGTCTTGTTTCGATGGAGGAATTTGACAGAGCCAAAGACAAAATAATGATGGGCGCAGAGAGAAAGTCAATGGTCATGTCAGAAAAGGAAAAAAGAAATACTGCTTACCATGAAGCTGGCCACGCAATAGTCGGCAGGCTGGTTCCTGACCACGATCCAGTCTATAAAGTAACCATAATACCAAGAGGTAGAGCTTTGGGAGTAACGATGTTCCTGCCCGAGGAAGATCGTTACAGCATGAGTAGGCAGGGCATAAGATCGCAGATTTGCAGCCTTTTTGGTGGTCGAATAGCAGAAGAGATGACGTTAGGAAAGGAGTACGTAACGACGGGAGCCTCTAACGACATAGAAAGGGCGACCCAGTTAGCGCGAAATATGGTCACAAAATGGGGGCTATCGGAGAGAATGGGACCCTTGATGTATGATGAGGACGATGGGGAAGTGTTTCTCGGTATGTCAGCTGGCGCAAAACCAAAACCTCACTCTCCGGATACATCGAGAGCGATAGATGAAGAGGTGAGAACAATCATCGACGGTTGTTACGCTGATGCAGCGAAACTGTTGGCTGATAACGAAGAAAAACTACATGTGATGGCTGATGCCTTGATGGATTATGAAACTCTAAATGCGGATCAGCTTGACGACATTATGGC
>CAJXCK010000038.1 GCA_913051785.1 uncultured Gammaproteobacteria bacterium | reverse complement strand
GATAAGTATGCGGATCAAGGGGCCCAGTTTTTCATGGTTAACTCCAACCTCCAAGATCATCGCACAACGATAAGGGATGAAGCTGAAAAATATGGGATAGACATCCCTATTCTTGACGATGAAACGCAGTTAGTCGGCGAGTCGCTAGGCTTAATTAGAACCGCAGAGGTGCTGGTGATCGACCCAAAGAATTGGAGTGTGGCTTATCGCGGGCCGATTAACGACAGACAATCATACGAACGACAAAAGGCGGCGGCGTCTGAACACTTTGCCTCTCTTGCGATTGATAGCATTATTGCGGGTGAAAAGATCGAGACTCCCATTAGAGAAACAATGGGTTGCCTAATTAATTTCGCTGAAAGAAGTAAAGATCACTCTAAAATCAGCTATAGCGAGACAATCGCACCAATGCTTCAAGAGAAATGTGTTACATGTCACACGGATGGAGGGCTGGGGCCGTGGGCAATGAATGACTACTCAACGGTCCGCGGTTGGGCACCTATGATACGTGAAGTCGTAAGGACCAAAAGAATGCCGCCGTGGCACGCTGATCCGCATATTGGCGTCTGGAAAGACGATAAATCACTGTCCACAGAACAAACAAAGACACTCGTTCATTGGATTGAGGCAGGGGCGCCAAGAGGCAATGGTACTGATCCACTCGCTGATACTAAGATTATTCCGGTCGATTGGCCCTTAGGACAACCCGATCTCGTACTTGAGCTTCCTGAGTACGATATCCCGCCGTCAGGTGTCGTAGATTATCAATATCCCAGTCTACCCAATCCAATGGATACAGGAGTTTGGATCAAAGCGGCCACTGTGGTGCCTGGCGATCGCGAGGTCGTTCACCACATTCTTGCTGGGTCTATAGACGCTGAGACAGTAGCTGCTGGAGGAAATTCCGGGGTTTTTGATAATTATCTGATCGGATACGCGCCTGGGCAAGAATCCAACGAAATGCCCTTGGGCACGGGTGTTTACGTCGCACCGGGAGGTGAATTTACCTTCCAAATTCACTACACACCCAACGGGAAATCAGCCACCGACGTTTCGAAAATTGGCCTTTATTTTCACAGAAGTAAGCCCCAAAACTTCTACAGGCAAGACGTTGTAATGGATTACTCGATCGAAATTCCAGCGCACAACCCTAGACACCAGGAACTTGCCTATTTTGAGTTTACCGAAGATGCGGTCCTGCATGATCTTGTCCCCCACTCCCACTACAGAGGAGTAGCATCGAAATTCGAGATCCTGCACAAGGATGGAAAGAGAGAAACCATTCTTTCTGTTCCTAACTATGACTTCAATTGGCAACGCACCTATGAGTTTGTAGAGCCGTTGCAGGTCACGACTGGTAGTAAACTGATCCACACAACCTGGTACGACAACTCAGCAAACAATCCAGGCAACCCGGACCCAACTAGAACTGTTCCTTGGGGTCAACAGAGCTGGGACGAAATGCTTTACGGTGCCTTTAGTTTCACTTATGTAAACGAGACAACAGAGGAACCTATTTACGACAAAGCGCTCACTAGGACGGTTCAAATGGTAGGAATACTTGATAAGGACCTGGATGGAAAGGTGAGTTGGAAAGAGCTACCCAAACGCTATAAAAAAATGCTAGTGCAAGGCTTCAAAATGGTAGACCGCGATAACGACGGCGGTCTAAACATTGAAGAGATGCACGCTCTCCTTCAAGCCAATGGGCGTCGCGCTCGCAGGAGTGACGCTGATTTAGGCAGATAAAGAACCATTTTGAGCAAGACTTCCAGAGAAAACAGAGAATTCGATGTCATCATCTGGGGCGCGAGTGGCTTTACGGGAAGAATAGCGACCAACTATATGCATGCCCAATACGGCGAGGGCAACATTAGCTGGGCAATTGCAGGTAGGAATCAAGCGAAACTAGACAGCGTCAGAAATCAACGTGATATAGAAGTCTTAATCGCCGAAAGTGACGACGAAGAGTCACTTAGAGAGCTTGTGCAAAAAACTAAAGTGCTGCTGACTACGGTCGGGCCATATACTAAATATGGCTCGAAACTAGTTGCCGCGTGCGCTGAATACGGCACCGATTACTGTGACCTAACCGGTGAATCGCTCTGGATGAGAGAAATGATTTCAGCTTACGATGAAAGCGCTAGAAATTCGGGCGCGCGAATTGTGCATACTTGCGGCTTTGACAGCATTCCTTCCGACATCGGCGTCTACTTCTTGCAAAAAGAAATGATCGCTCGACATGGCGTGCCTGCAAGACATATTAAATTTCGGCTTCGGACGGCCAAGGGCGGGATGAGTGGGGGCACAGCGGATAGCGGGCTAGCCATGGTTGAGAAAGTGGAGAAGGATAAGAGTCTTAGATCACAATTGACTGATCCATATCTGCTGAACGACAACTTCCGGGGAGCTGACGGACCAGACAGAATTAGCCCTTTTTATGACGAGGACTTCGAGTCCTGGGTCGCGCCATTCGTAATGGGACCAATCAATACTAGAGTCGTGAGGCGGAGCGCAGAGCTACTTGGCGATATGTATGGAAGCAATTTCAGATACGATGAAGGAATTCTAACGCGAGGCGGACCGACCGGGTTTCTGGGAGCGACGGGCATTGGTCTTGCTACTGGGCTTGCGATGGCGACCTTAGCTGCACCGCCTACTCGAAAGATCATCAAACGCTTTATTCCAAAACCCGGTGAAGGCCCTTCTGAACAGGAACAGGAGCAAGGCTTTTTTGAAATAGAGCTAAAAGCAAAACATCCAGACGACGAGGCTCTCGATCTACGCGCAATTGTAAAAGGGGATAGAGACCCAGGGTATGGATCTACAGCAAAAATGATCGTTGAAAGCGCCATGGCGCTCGCACACGACGACGTAAAAAAGAGTGGCGGATTTTGGACACCAGCAAGCGTGATCGGCGACAAACTCCTCCAGAGACTACCACTTCATGCCGGGGTTACCTTCGAGCTGATCGGTTAATCTAAAGCAAGCCTAGTATTCTCTTTACTTCGTAGAGGCTCTCGATCGTAGCGATCGCATCGCCCTGATCAGAAGAGATATTCCTTACGATAATATCGGTGAATCCCAGAGCAGCCAGCTCCGAAAACCGATCAGCCACCTCATTAGAGGTGCCTATTATCAGTGCGTCTTCATCGAAGCCCCTGTGTCCTTTTGCGCGAATAGAATCTCTAAACTTACTGGCTTCCTTTGTATGCTCAGCAATAAATATATCGCGGCGGATCGCTACTGCCCCGCTCTCTTTATCAAAACCCTCCAGATAACCCTTATATAGGCCCAACTGAATCCTTAGGTCTTCTAATGCGTAACTTGGAGCAGCTAACCAACCATCGGCGATTCTGGCTGCTCTCTCAATAGCAGGTTCAGCCGACGCACCAATCCATACTTCTATCGGCTCTGGTGGCGTTGGGCGAACAATAGCCTCGTCAATGAACCAGAACTTATCTTCGCTCACTGATTCGCCGCTCCAAAGCCTTCTCATCACATCCAGACTCGTCTCTAACATCGCTCCTCGCTCTTTATAAGCGACACCAAGACCATTACTCTGGGCCTCACTCCAGCCCAACCCACATTGCAAAACAAATCTTCCACTCGCTATCGATGCCAATGTTGCAATCTGCTCAGCAAGCACCACCGGATTCCAAAGAGGCAAGAGATAAAGCGCTCCTGCCGGTTTCCCCCCCCATTCGGAAAGAGCGCTACCTAACATCGGAGTATTCTGAAAATAGGTAAAACGGGTTACGTGATGGTCTCCGAAAAATAAACTGTCTAAGTCACTGCGGCTGGCAGCAGATACCCGCTCGAGAATATCTCTCACGCCCTGTCTAGAATTTTTTTCAGAGTAAGTTGAGTTAACCGAGATTCCTATTCGCATTTTATTCTCTGGGTGTACATCTGCATTTTAACGTAAGGGGCCCGAATCAATAAAAATTCGCGTCCAGCAAACCTTCTCGACCAGACAACACATCAAGCATAAATGGCTCCTTGTTTGTCTGACCGCATTTATTCAATACCTTTGGGAACCAATATTTATCACTCTCCCACATCTCGTTATAGGGAATCGCTCCTAATTGACACCAAAATGGTAACGCTTCCGAAGTCTCTCGTAGCTCTCCTTCATAATCTTGAGCTAGAAATGCGAAGCCCAACCATTGGGGACCCACCAAATCAACAAACCGAACTTCTGCACACAATTCTGGCTCTCTAACGTAAATTCCTACCTCTTCCCACATTTCACGAATAGCGCATTGCTGAATCGTTTCGCCCGGTTCAATTTTGCCCCCTGGAACATTTATCTGGCCTCTTCCATGACCTGTCTTTTTTCGAATAAGTAAGATTTCTGACTGGCAAACAAGAAAAACCAGAGTGCCTATGAAGTCTGGTCGCCAATTAGCGACCCACTTGGTTTTAAGATCCTCACAAGGCAGCACTTTGATATCGCACCTCTAACGCACTATACAGCTGAGCGGCAAGCGACTCAGGTTCTGAGTCAAGACCAGACAAGATTTCTATGAGGTGTTCGTTGTCCTCTTTTCCGCTCCACGTTTTTTGATACGACCCTTCTTTATAACCATTGTTTTGTCTGAATCGGTTGAGCGTGTTTTTACCAATATACAGTTCGAATAATTCCTGATAACTCATGCCCAGTGCGTTCATCGTATTCTTAAATATATGAACATCTACGGATTCAGAATTTAGACAATCGAGCGCTAACTTCTCAATGCAAATTCTAAAGGCCTCCGAGTCAACAGCGTGATCAACCGGTTGAATCATTAGGTCGGCAAGTTTTTCATCTATCTCTCCTTTGATCATCAGCTCACTCATTGCGAAGTGCCAGATATCAACCAGTTCTAACTTGACCTGATCGATATCGGGATCCTGTTTCTTCCACCATTTCCAGCCAAAATGATCAAGCATCTCTGCACATTCAACCCAAATCGCCCGATAAAACCGGAATCCTTGTTCACGCCATTGAGCGTGTACGAGTTGGTTATGCTCCTCTTGCATTTCAGACATGGTTTGCAACATCCTAAATGATGCTCCAGTTCCATCTTTGTTCATCGCCAATATCTCCACGCTTGACTCAATTCAAGAGTCCTTATTCTATCAAACTAAATACGCTCATCCTTTCTCCGAGAAACATACTTCTGCTTTGAATCCTTATTGCGACTGACATCAGTACGGAGTAGATTGTCCAGCCGGGCTAGAGAATATTAATCCGCGATTTCCTACTTGAAGGTCGCCTAGCCTAGGAAGATTTTTAGATAAGGAAAGATTAATGGATTTATCATTTGGGCCAGAGTACGACGATTTTCGTTCGGACGTAGTTAACTTTTTGGACAAAAATTCGGACAAAGCACCAAAAGGCGGCGATATGAGGGGAGAACAGGCTAAGGACTGGCAAAAACTCCTCATTGAAAATGGGTATACATGCAGAACGATACCCAAAGAATATGGCGGCTTCGGCGCAGAGCCGGATATCATCAGATCCAGAATAATTGGTGAGGAATTTTCAAAGAGCCGTATAAATCCCGGGCTAGGAGGACAAGGAATCTCTATGCTAGTTCCTACGCTCTTAGAAATGGGGACCGAAGAGCAAAAACAAAAATTCATCAGACCAACTATTCACGGAGATATGATCTGGTGCCAAGGCTATTCAGAGCCTGGGGCAGGCAGCGATCTTGCCTCTTTAACCACAGCCGCTGTGTTGGACGGAGACGAGTGGGTAGTCAATGGTCAAAAAATTTGGACCAGCACCGCACACCTCGCAGACTGGATATTTTGCCTAGTTCGCAGTGAGCCTGAAGCCCCAAAACACAAAGGTATTTCCTTTTTGCTTTTTGAAATGACCACGCCCGGTATAGAGATAAGGCCACTGGTTGACATGACAGGAGTTGCCAATTTCAACGAGACTTTTTTTACGGACGTTCGGGTACCTAAAAATCAAATCGTTGGGGAACGAGGACAAGGATGGCAGGTTGCCAATGCAATATTAGGTCACGAGCGAGACACACTAGCGCCTCCGAATACGGCTCAAACCCGAATTAATGCCCTTGTAGAACTGATGAAGACAGAGACCGCGGGTGGAGAGAGATTGATCGACAACCCAATATACAAGGACCGATTGATGAAACTTCAGGGGCGAGTGCTGGCCATGAAATACAACGACATGCGGGTGCTATCTTCGCGACTAAATCCAGGCCAGGATGCTTCTCTATCGCGGATGATTACAAAACTTCAAGGCACTGAACTTCGCCACGAACTCGAGGGCCTGGCAATCGATATCATGGGCGAGGTGGGGCTCTCGTACGACGATAATCCGCATTTGAGAGGGGCGGGCAGTTGGCAACGAGAATACATGTACTACTTGGGATTAATCATTGGAGGCGGCACATCTCAGATCCAAAAAAACATTATAAGTGAGCGAGGTCTGGGTATGCCCAGAGAGCCCAAAATCGAAAAGAAAGCGGTCTAGGAGATAAGATATGAGATTTGGCCTTTCTGAAGAACAAACCCTTCTAAAAGATAATGTTAATCGATTCTTAGAAGATAACGTGCCTCTCGATAAAGTGCGTGAGTATGCCGATGGTGGTTCTGACTCCACCATCTGGCAGGGCTTGAGCGATTTAGGAATCCCTGCGCTACTTACCCCCGAAGAATTTGGAGGTGTTGGATTAAAGCCGCTCGACGCAGCCATCGTGGCTGAGAGCCTCGGACAACATATTGCACCTGGACCTTTTTTAGGTAGCGCGGTGATGGCCCCTTTTGCTCTGAGCAATAGCCCTGAAGGGTTCGGCGAACTGCTTTCCAAGATTGCGACGGGTGAACATAGAGTAGGCATCGCATTTGGGGAGGCGATTGCGCGACGAAACCAAGCGAGCGTGCATGTCAAAGATGGAAAAGTAGACGGCACTTCCCTGTTCGCATTCGACGCGGAAGCGGATAGCTATTTGGTCGCGGACCAGAATAAGAATATGTTTCTTGTTAGTGCTGACGATGATGGCATTTCAAGATCAAACTTAACGACAGTGGACCGAACCAGACGGACAGTGGAATTAACGTATAGCAGTGCTTCCGCAAAACCTGTTAGCACAGACTCGAACCTCTTTGACCGCACATTAGATTTAGGTCGAGTAATGTTGGCTGCCGACACCCTGGGAGCCGCACAGAGCATGCTTGACCAGGCGGTTGAATACGCCAAGCAGAGAGAGCAATTCAATAGACCCATAGCGAGTTTTCAAGCCGTAAAACATATGTGTGCGGAAATGGCGGCAAGCTTAGAACCTTGCCGGGCAATGGTCTGGTTTGCCGCGCATGCCCTATCAGATGTGCCCGAGGAGGCAAGATTAACGGCATGTCATACTAAGGCTCACCTAGCCGAAGTCGGCCAGTTCGTCAGTAGAACAGCGACCGAGGTCCATGGCGGCATGGGATTTACCGATCTACTAGGCCTTCATTATTGGTTTAAACGGATCGGTGCGAACAGACAATGGCTAGGAGCTCCGGAGTTTGTTCGAAGTGAAGCCGCCATACTCCAAGGAGTGGACTAGGCGGGGGCTTCTTCGAGGCGATAAAGCAGAGCGTTCCCGGTTTTACCTGACACGCTGATTCTTCGGCAGTGTCTTAGGCAGTAAACATATTGGCGGGCAGTTTTTAAAGGCCAATTGGTTATCGAACTAATATCTCGGACGGAAAACTCCCCATCAGGAATCTCTATCAACATATTCAACAGCTCATCCGACCCAGATATCCGCTTGGCGCTATCAAAATTTATCAGTCGTCGGCCTGTCTTACGCCAGCCGCCTCGACCTCTGCGTACACCTTGGTCAAACACCCTATCAACCTCTTGCTCAATCAGCGCCACCTCCAAACTAAAACCGAATAAATCGATAATGGTTGGCATGAAGACCAGTTGCCGAAAGACATCAAAAAAATAGCCTTTTTTGGGCGAAATTTTTCTTACTGTCTCACCGTCCTGTTTGTGAACGAGAGTCGTCTTTAGCGCAATGGGGTAAACAAGCACTACCTCGTTGTGTGCGCTGAGCTCTCTATATTTACGTTCCTTGCCACTCAAACTACTCGTTTCTATCTCGTAGAGAACACCATCTCGGACAACGTCTGCCACAAAACCCTGTATCTTTTCCTCATATCTTGCTCCCTCTCCTCCGTAATGAAGCTTTAGCGCGGCGTGTAACTCGCCCTCGTTGAGCATTCCTATTATTTTTGAGTCACTATTTTGATTCATAAAACAGAAAATGACCTTGTGCTAAAAAACAAGTACGGCTTCCGTGTTAATTTTAGCCAGAATGAAAACAAAGAATCCAATTTCCGGGGTATGGGAAGTGACGATCCAAACACCGCTGGGAGAAAAAACAGGAATTCTGGAGTTAAGGTCATGTCAAGGCGTCCTCTCCGGAGAACTATCTTCACCAGCTGGCAGTATCGACCTTAACGACTTATCTCATCAGGACGGAAAACTCAGTTGGACTCTTGCAGTCGAGGATCCGGTCAAATTAAATATCAGAGCGGAGGCAATAATTGATGGAGATAGATTATCAGGTACCGTTCATTTGGGTGCTTTTGGTCAACGGATATTTTCGGGGGCGCGAAAAATTACCTAATTGTGATAGCTTTGCAAGCTGTCTTTGGATTTGAGGGGGACCAATGAGTTGGGATGAGGAGATCAAGGAGCTGCGCGAGCGAGAAGCGCTGGCATTCAAAATGGGCGGTGAGGAGAAGGTTGCTAGGCAACATGAATTCAACAAACTGACCATCCGTGAGCGAATCGATTCCATTGCCGATAACTCCAGCTTTCATGAGGTCGGGGCTCTGGCGGGAGTCGGCAGTTACGACGACTCTGGTGAGCTAGAGGCTTTCACTCCCTCAAACTTTCTTTTTGGAACAGCGGAAGTAGAAGGAAGGCCAGTAATTCTTTCTGGTGATGATTTTACCGTTCGAGGTGGTTCAGCGGACGCCTCTATTCCGGGCAAAAGAGCTCGGGCAGAAGGTCTTGCTGCAGAACTGAGGCTTCCTCACGTGCGTCTTGTAGACGGCATGGGTGGTGGTGGTTCTGTAAAGACAATAGAAATGGCTGGCAGAACATATATTCCCGAGTTGCGCGGATTTGAGACAATCGTATCGCATTTATCCATCGCGCCCTCTGTTTCTTTAGCACTCGGCTCCGTTGCTGGAATTGGGGCAGCTAGAGTAGCGACCTCTCACTATTCGGTAATAGTCAAAAACAGCGCACAAATGATGATAGCGGGACCGGCACTCGTTGACTGGGCAAGCCTAGGGGACGTAAGTAAAGAGGAACTTGGCTCTTACAAGATTCACACGAGAAACGGTGCTATCGATGATGAAGCCGAGAGCGAGCAAGAAGCTTTCGACATGGCTAAGCAATTCCTATCTTATCTGCCATCGAGCGTCGATGAATTGCCCCCAATACTCGAGGCTGATGATCCGATTGATCGAAAAGACGAGAGCCTCATTAATATAATTCCTAAAGACCCAAGACAAGTTTACAAGATGCACGACATTTTGAATTCTGTCTGCGATCAGAACTCATTTTTTGAAATTGGAAAGAAATGGGGTCGCTCAATGATCACGGGGCTGGCCAGATTTGGAGGCATACCGGTTGCCATCTTTGCAGAAAATCCAAGGGTGTACGGTGGTGCTTGGACAGCTGATTCGGCAAGAAAACTGATTAGGCTATTGGACCTGGCAGCAACATTCCACTTACCGGTCATTCATTTAGAAGATTGCCCCGGCTTCTTAATCGGCAAAAAATCTGAAGAAGAGGGCACCATTAGATTTGGATCAGCAGCGCTGGCGGCGCTAGGCCAATGTAACACCCCGTTTTGCTGCATAGTAGTTCGCAAAGCGTTTGGTGTCGCCGGAGGCGCGAATCATAAACCCGGTAGCCATCATATGAGAGCGGCCTGGCCATCTGGGGACTGGGGTTCACTGCCGATCGAGGGCGGCATTGAAGTTGCCTACAAAGCAGAAATTGCTGGGGCAGAAAAACCCAATGAGCATATTGAAAAAATAAAGCAAAGACTTAACAGGCTCAGATCGCCATATCGCTCGGCTGAATTTTTTGAAATTGAAGAGATCATCGACCCGAGAGAGACCAGAAAGTACCTTTGTGAATGGTCAAAACTAGCAAGGATCGCCTCAAGAGCCGAGCCCCCCATGTTTGGCTATCGGCCATGAAAAAATTTTGGCGAAACAGGTGACAAACTTCTCCAAAAGCAACACGAATTCTCTCGGTATGGCATAAAGTTCAGTCATTTAAAGACAATCGGCGATTTCGCCCGAGCCTGCACAATGACCGTGCTCAACTTAGCTGAGTCAGTCCGTTCGGCTCAGCGCCTCCAACAACGTATTTAGTTCTGCTGGAGGCTGATCCTTAAATTCCTCTAAAGCTCTATATAGGGCGCTCGCCCCCCGGTGAATTTCGGGAGGAAGGCTTTTTTCGTCGAAGCTTTCACTTATGAAATCCATTTCTGCCCCAAAGCGCCAAGCCTTCCTAGAAATGTTTACTGCCGTATTTTGACTCCTTCTAACCAGCCCTGGAGCCGAAATTTCCCATTCTTTGTGCAACGCCTCCAACACACCGCTCTTTTGGGCAAAAGCATTGACGGCAAGAAGGAGAGCTGAGGAACCCTTCGAGAAACCCGCGTAGGCCATTTTTAAGGCGGATGCTGCTGTAATTTCTTCTGGGTCCGAAGACTCTGACAATGCAACAGCCTCGAGCGGCCCGACTTGGAAAAGATCGGCCACTTCCCTAGATCGAATACCAGACAAGTAAATCCTTGTTGTTCCCGCCTTTTTGGCTGGCGGCCCAATAATCCCACCATCCACAAACACCGCGCCAAATAGTTCCGCAATTTTTCGAGACTCCAATGGTGATATCGCGTTTGCATCCACATAGGTTCCTTCGAAACCTTGGTCGAAAATGTTCAAAGCCACCTTCAAAGCGGCTGAGGGTGGACAGACACTAATGATTGTCTCAACAGAATGAACGAGCTCTTCTAATGTATCCAGCGAAGGAATTGAACTGGCTCTCTGGATGGTATCTTCACTGCGCCCTTCTTTGACCCAGGTGGCGGACACATCATTTTCTACAAGACTTTCAAGGACAGTTATTCCCATCTCACCCGGGTGCAGTACACCGACCCTCATCACGTTCCGTCCTTTTCAACTTCAGAAAAAAACTGGGGCTCAAAATCGGGAAATTCCAGTTCCAAAAAGAAATTGCTAAATAATCGGGACCAAGACGACGGATCGCAGAATAAGCCCGCGGCCAGGTTAATCGACACAGCTTGCCGCCAAGGAACTCAAAGCAACACCCCTACTGCCCTGCCGAATAGAGTTTCTATCGTGCGCGGGCGTCAAGTAGGTAAACGAGATACCTGTGTGAGGATCCGCCCACGCTATTTGCCCACCGGCTCCGTTATGACCAAAGGCCGAAGGCGAGTTCGTTTTACCAAAACCCCTAAAGGTTCGACTGTCATCTCCGCTTATGATCAAGCCTAAAGCCCTATTTGCTGGCTTTTTAAACATCAGATCTGTCAGCCCACCAGTGCGTATTCTTTTTACATCGCTCAGCGTTTCCTCAGACCAAAGCTGCTCCCCATCTTTCGAGCCACCAGATATTAAAGCCTGATAAAAGAGCGCCAGATCTCCAGCTGAGGCGAAACCACCGCCTCCAGGGACACCGACCTTTCGAACATCCGAACGATTAAATGCAAGGATCGCTTCTTCCGTCACTTCAGTCTGCGGGGGAACAGGCATACCAAGATTACGGTACTCGTCTTCCGTCAAAGCATCACCGACATAAGAGCAATCGAGCGCTCGGTTCATTTCTTCATCTGGCAACCCTACAAAAATATTCTTCAGACCCAATTTCCCTAGGATGTTCTCACGAACAAAAGACCTGAAATCAATTTTAGTTTTCCGTTCGATGATTTCCGCGATTACCCACATTGACGAGGATGGGTGGTACTCAAATTGAGTGCCGGGTTGCCAATTTAACCTCCATTTAGAAAATCGACCGAATCGTCTGGTCGGATCATCCCATTCGAGTGGCGCGAAAGGTGCACTGGGGAATCCTGCTGTATGAGTAAAAAGTTGATCTACAGTAATGGTCTCTTTGCCATTGGTCGCAAACTCGGGAATGATCTCGGACACTTGCTCTGTTTCGCTAAGTTTACCGTCTTGAATAAGCAACCAAGCTGCAGCCGATGTAATCGCTTTAGTGGCCGAAAAAATACAAATCAACGAATCTACGTTTGCCCTACCAAAAGCATACTCGAATAACAAATTCCCGTTTCTTGCCATCGCGATCTGTGCCGCAGGCAACAAACCATCCTCAATTTCCTTCTCCGACCGATCTAGCAAGGCTTTTAACCGATCGACCACAAGTCCTAATTCGGACGCTGTCCCTAGAATTCGTTCCTTCTCTGTTTGCATTTTTCCACCCTTTCACTCTCTTTCAATTGCGCCGTCTTTTTCTGTTAGCTCTAATTGCTCGATTTTGAGTCAGTCAGTAATATTCCTCCCCCAGGGGGAATAATCAATGATTTTAGACGGTCTCACTCAGGCAATCGGGAATACGCCATTAATTAAAATAGAGAGCCTCTCAGCCTTAACAGGCTGCAATATATTAGGTAAGGCCGAATTCATGAATCCAGGCGGGTCTGTAAAGGATAGAGCTGCGCTTTGGATGGTTAGAGAAGCTGAAAGTAATGGATCTCTGATGAAAGATGGCACGGTTGTCGAAGGTACGGCAGGTAATACTGGCATTGGCTTGGCACATGTATGCAATAACAAAGGCTACGATTGCATTATCTATATGCCCGACAACCAATCTACGGAAAAAGTGAGTCTGCTGAAGACTCTTGGCGCAGAAGTTCGAGTGGTTCCAACCGTCCCGTACGCTGATGAAGAGAATTACCAAAAACAGGCCGGAAGATTTGCAAAAACGATAGAGAACGCGATTTGGGCTAACCAATTTGATAACACAGCGAATAGACTCGCTCACTACGAGACGACGGGGCCAGAGATTTGGGAGCAAACTAAAGGAAACATTAATGCATTTACCTGCGCAACGGGAACCGGGGGAACATTAGCGGGCGTGTCTCGATATCTGAAGGAACAGCGCCAAGATATCCAAATAATTGCCGCAGATCCATTTGGGAGCGCAATCTATAATTGGATTACAAAAGGTGAACCCAGTATGACGCCAGGTCCTTCGATTACTGAAGGCATAGGCAACTCGAGAATCACGAGAAATCTCGCCGATACCCAGATAGATGGCGCGATCCAAGTGAAAGACCAAGATATGGTCGATATGGTCTATTCCCTTTTGCATGAGGACGGCTGGTTTCTTGGATCAAGCTCGGGAATAAACCTATGTTCGGCTTATGAACTAGCCAAAAAGCTGGGGCCAGGGAATACCATCGTGACGATACTTTGTGATGACGGCTCCAAGTATCAATCCACTCTTTTTAACCAAGAGTTCCTCGAGAGAAAAAGTCTACGTGCGGGACACGTCAAATAGCGGCTATAAATTCCTCGCAAAAAGGGCAAAAAGCCTCGACCAATGTCTCTCCGCTGCTTCTTTGTTATAGATCGAACCCCTGCCTGGAAAAGCGAATCCATGATGGGTTCCTGGATACCATTCGACCTCGTATCTGACTGCAGAAGCCGCCAAATGGGTCTTTAGACCGTCAACCATTTCTGGCGGAGCCCAATCGTCAGTCTCAGCGCATGCAAAATAAAGTTCCGCGTTGATTTTTTCCACGTCTCGATGCGGTGATTGGGGATGATCTGTGAAAAGCCTGACGCCGTACAATGACGCGGCCGCTTTTATCCGGTCTGGGAATGCGGCAGCCGCTGCAAAGGAGAAAGGTCCGCTCATACAGTAACCCAAAGTGCCGACATCTCCACCGGACGCATCTTCATCTGATTTCGCATATTTCAAGAGGCTCTCTACATCAGCACATACCATTCTGTTACTGAGCGAATTCATGTGATCAAACATCTCGTCCCTAGTCGTTTCGCTTACAACGAAATCCGCTACTCGGCGATAATAGAGATTAGGAAGCATTACATAATATCCAACGGTCGCTATCCGGCGCGCCATGTCATGCAATTCTTCCCTCTTTCCAGGAGCATCCATAAGGAACAGCACTACGGGAAAAGGCCCTCCTCTATCAGGCCTGGTAATAAAAGTTCCCATACTTCCATCATTAGTGTGAATATCAATTTGCTCTTCTTTCATGATGCCCGCCTCTCGAAAAGTGCATTCATTGCCCTCGTATCTGGGATGAAAAAAATCTAAATAAATCTGAAACAAACATATATTATTTTTCCACGAATAAAAGGTAAGCTGACAAGCAAATTTGGACGGAGATGGATTCAGTGGTCGGATCTGATTTAAAGAAAGCAGGACTTAAAGTCACCCTGCCAAGGCTCAAGGTCCTTGAGGTTCTTGAGAAGACGGCTGAACCGCCCCACCACATGAGTGCCGAGGACGTCTACAAGCAACTCATTATCTCAGACGACACCGTTGGACTTGCAACCGTCTATAGAGTGTTGACTCAATTCGAGGCCGCCGGCATCGTAAATAGGCATAATTTTGACGACGGGCACTCCGTTTACGAGCTTGCGGATGAGATCCATCACGACCACATGGTAGACGTGGATAATGGTGAGATAATCGAATTTATGAACGATGGGATAGAAGAGCTACAAAAACAAATCGCTATCGAGCACGGGTACGAACTCGTGCACCATGAACTAGTCCTCTACGTGAAAAAGAAGCCCGACTAAAATCCCTCTAGCTCGACTAGCTCCTTATAAAGCTGCAAGTGGCGCTTTGCACTGACCTGGTCGCCTGCTAGCTCCTTCAACCTCGCTAGGTTGTAATGAGCATCGGGTACGTTGGGTGCCTTCTCGTAATAACTCGAGGCTATAGAAGTCTCATCAAGTTCATCGAATATTGTGCCCAAGTTATAATTCGCAAGCTCATGTCGCGGATTCAAAGACAAACCGCGCTCGTAAGCCTGCTTAGCCATCTTGAAGTCGCCCTCAAGCTGTAGAATACGGCCGAGGTTGATAATCGCGTCAACATTCGTAGGGTCCAGAGAGGCCGCTCTTTGGTAAACATTCTTCGCCTGATTCTGATCTAACTCCTCGAGATCCAAGCCTAAATTGTAGAGCTCATCCGAGTTCAGTTCTTCGATCGGTTTGCCACCCCCAGCTGACTCATGAGCGAGGTCAGAAACTTCTTCGGCTAGATCAGAGATTGCGAAGTCCATTGAGTGCTGACCACTTTCAACCTCCCATAGATTGTCTGCCTCCCTCACAAGAACCTTGTTCCCCGAGGCAAATATTCTTAGTGCACTCAGAGAGCGCGCTGCGGATAGTTCTGATTTTAGCTTGCGCAGGGCTTTATAGGTCCTTCGCACAGTGACATCTGAGTCGATCATCCCCTTTGCCGTTCTCAAAAGGACTACATCTTGGAATGAGAATCGGTAGTGCCCCATATGAGTTCGATTGGGGTGGAGAACCTCACTCCGCACATAATGACGAATCTGCGGTGGATTGAGGCCAATCAAATCAGATACTTGTCTTGTACTGTAACCTCGCATCAGTCTCCGCAACTTTGTAGAAGAAAAAAGGTCTCGGCATGCGTGGGCAAGAGCCTTCCATCAATATAGCCTAGAGGGAAAAACCTCTCAAGAAATAGGCCGACAATTTATGTAATTGGTGATGGCTCCATGATAAGTTTAAGTGAAGACAGGGGGAAAATATGGAAGGTCAAGCCTCAAGGGCGATACCGCTATTTAGAAATCCGACCTTTTGGTTCTACGGGACGTCATCGATGGCCTATGGAATCAAAGACAACGCGTTTAGTTATCTTCTCTTAATTTACTCAAATAATTGCTTGGGTGTTCCGGGGTATCTTTCTGGACTTGCCTTGGCACTTGCAATGGTTTGGGACGCATTCACCGACCCGTTGTTAGGACACTGGTCGGACAAGAGCAATACCCGAATCGGGCGACGCCATCCATTTATGTACACCTCCCTGTTGCTGCTGCCCGGCGGATTCTATGCACTCTTCAATCCGGTGCTTGCCGTGAGCGGGGAGGAAGCCTTTATCTATGTACTTATTACGGCGATCATAATCCGAACTGGTGTAACGCTTTTTGAAGTCCCTTGTACAGCTCTCCTCCCAGACCTAGTTAAGGATTATGACGAAAGAAACCGATGGCTTTCCCTGAGACATCTATTCGCCTGGACTGGCGGAAATGGAATACATCTTATTAACTTCTTTTTCTGGATCGGTGTACTTGAGATAGGCAGTCTAACCTTTGGATACGGCTACGGCTTTGTCTCTCCAGAGGGGTATGCCATATATGGAACGGTTGGAGCGCTTGTCATTACCCTAGTAATCATAACGGCTTCACTTGGCACGCAACGCCTCGCTGCTCGCCTACCTCAACCGACTGATACCTTCAAAATCTCAGAAATGTTTACGGAAATGCGTCAAATTGGGGAGAGTCTGAAGAATAGGAATTTTGCAGCTTTATTCTTGTATGGCCTAGCTTTGGGGGCCGCGGGCGGGTTAGGAGCGGCCTTGTACCTCTTCAACGTCACTTATTTTTTCGAGTTTACGGCACAAGAAATCGCTCTAACCGCAGTAGCAGTTCTTTTTGCCCCACCTGTAGCCAGTTTCTTTGCGCCCAGAATAGGGAAAAAAATAGGAAAAAAATACGGAGCGATCTTATGCCTTCTAGCAAGGCTATTTCTTTATCCCATACCTTATATCGCTGTCCTTAACGGGTTTTGGCCAGAACTCAGGAGCGGTGACAGCCTCGCGATTTATACACTCTTCATCTACACCGAGGTTGTACTAGGCATCATGGGAGGAGTTTTCCTCGACTCGATGATGGCCGACATAGTAGAGGATAGCGAAAGAAAGACCACGAGACGATCAGAGGGGTTATTTTTCGCCACGCGCGCTTTCGCTGGAAAATTCACTTCTGCCTCGGGAATTTTAGGGGCTGGAATCATTGTTTCAGCAGCAGGTCTTGATGTGGTTAGATCAGTAGACCAAATGACCATGGCGATACGATTTGATATCGCGACTTTCTTCTTACCCTTGTATTGTGCACTCTGCTTGCTAGGTATTGGCCTAATCAATCTCTACAAAATTGATCGGGAGTCACATAATGCGAACTTAGAGGCTCTCGCCAAACGCAGTGATCCGGAGTACGACAAGGAAATCGTTGTCGACGAGACCAAATAAACCCCGCGAATTAAACAAGCTTAAAAAAGCAAAGGAATACTCATATGAAATCGATGAAGCTTGGTCTATCTCTAGGATACTGGGGCTCCACCCCGCCGCAACACCATGTCCAAATGGCCCAAGAGGCAGAAAAACTAGGCTACGACTCCGTTTGGACGGCAGAGGCTTATGGAAGCGACGCTATCACACCACTGGCCTGGATAGGAGCACAAACCTCAAAAATAAGACTCGGAACCGGGATTTGTCAGATTTCAGCCCGAACACCCACCGCAATGGCTATGGCCGCTCTCACTATGGATCATTTATCAAACGGGCGTATGATTCTTGGCCTCGGCGTTTCTGGCCCGCAGGTAGTTGAGGGGTGGTATGGGGGTCCGTTTTCTAAACCACTATCTCGCACCAGAGAATATATTTCTATCATCAAGCAAGTCCTCGCTCGAGAGGAACCTGTCTCAAACGATGGACCGCACTACCCTCTGCCTTATACGGGGGAGGGATCCTGGGGCCTGGGCAAGCCTCTAAAACCAATTGTTCACCCCCTGAGGGCTGACCTGCCCATTATGATGGGAGCAGAGGGCCCGAAGAACGTGGCGCTTGCTGCTGAAATAGCCGACGGTTGGTTGCCGCTTTACTACTCACCATTCAGGCAAGAGGTCTATTCTGCATCACTATCTAATGCAAAAGCAGACTTCGAGGTCACTCAAGGGGTAGTGGTCAATATCACAGACGATATCGACCAGGGGCTGCTTCCCGTAAAGCATATGCTCGCGCTTTACGTCGGTGGTATGGGCGCAAAAGACCGTAATTTCCATAAAGAGCTGATTGGTCGCATGGGCTTTGAAGGAGACGCAGAGAAAATACAGGAACTCTATCTGGCCGGTAAAAAACAAGAGGCAGCAATGGCCGTTCCTGATGCTCTAGCAGACGAAATCTCTCTGGTAGGCCCCGTTGACAAAATAAAAGATCGTCTTCAAGCGTGGGACGAGACGCCAGTCACTTCAATCAACGTCTCAGCAAGGAGCACCGCGGAACTAGAGACTCTAGCTCAACTGGTACTAGATAGGTAAACGCAAAATTAGCTTTTGGCTTGCCGTTTGGCCCGCCTAGCTTCTTTTTCTAGTCGCCGTTTTTCTTTAGCCGCTGCACGCGCTTTATCTAAATCATCACGTAGCGTTAACTCCAACTGCTCCACTTGAGCCTCTGTCACTTCAGTGAATCCAGGGATCATACATCGGGCTCCCTCCATCATTGAGCCATAGGAATTGGTATCGAAACCTTGAATCGTATCGTATTCGCAGAGTCGGTTGAGTCTCATATTTAGCTTGACCGTCTGATTCCGCCTCAATCCAGGACACCTATTCGCGAGCTGAACTAGAAAATACTTTTCTCGCCCCAACTTGAATACGACATGACGGTTATCAAGTACTTTTGTGCTACGAATTCGTTTCGTATCGATACACGATTTTTCTTTGTAGTACTCCGACCGCTTGGATGTTTGATTGATAATCTCTTCAACGCTTCTGCCTGAGTCGGATTCTGACGAGACGTCATCTGGGCGAGCAGCCCCAATACAAAAAAAAGCCAAGATTATAAAGTTTAGTTTCATCTTTACAGTATTCAGAAATCTGCTATTGCAGACAAGCCAAGAGATACGTCCACTTCTGCTTTAGCCGTGAACATATCATCTGCTCTCGTTTTACCCCTATTCAGACAATAGATAGGTTTATTTTGCTCGTAAGCACGGCGAACAAATCGAAAACTGGAAAACACCATCAGCGACGAGCCGATAACAATTACCGCGTCTGCCAAAGCAATTTCGCTAAAGCCAAGATCTACAACTTCCTTCGACACCGAGTCTCCGAAAAACACCACGTCGGGCTTTAAGATCCCATGACAACTTGTACATTCCGGAACCTTGAAATCTCTAATATCAACATCGATGTCAGCATCTCCATCTGGGGCCGCGGAGAACTCGATACTCTTCAACCAAGCATTTTCGTTCTCCAACCAATCTTGAATCTCATCCCTTGGGATCAGCAATCCGCAATCCATACATCTCACCTGATCCAATCTGCCGTGCAAATCCAGAACCCTTTGATGACCCGCTTTTTGGTGCAAACGATCTACATTCTGAGTGATTAAAAAAGAAACTTTTCCTTTTTTTTCCATTCCCACCAAGTCCGCGTGTGCTGAATTCGGCTCAGCAGCCTTAAAAACGGGGTATCCCAACTGACTCCGTGACCAGTAGCGTTTTCTAGACTCGAGGTTCTGCATAAAAGCGGAGTGTTGAACCGGGTGAGGCCGTTTCCAAGATCCTTGCTGATCGCGATAGTCGGAAATACCCGAATTCGTGCTAATTCCCGCGCCTGTAATAACTAGCAAGTTCTGACAAGACTCAATCTCCTTAATTATTTTTCGAATACATTCGTTCATCTTGTTTCTGCGTCAAGGTTGAAAATATTGAGCTCAGCCGACAGACTCTTCGATATTAAAAAACGAGGAGGACAGGATGATCAAGCTTTACGGTTTAAGAATGAGTAACTATTACAGCCTGGTTAAGGCGGTGTTAATTGAGAAGGGGCTTGATTTCGAAGAGATTAAAGCGCCACCAACTCAGAAAGAAGACAACCTCGCTCGTTCTCCCATGGGCAAGATGCCGTCTATCGAGGTAGATGGGCAATACATGTCTGAGTCTTTAGCGATCATAACTTACTTGGAGCAAATGTCTGATAATTCACCGCTCATACCTACCGATCCCTTCCAAGCTGGCAAGGTCATGGAACTGGTGTGCCACATAAAACTCGACGCAGAATTGGTAGCCCGGAGATGCCTTGCTGCTGCAGCATTTGGCGGTGAGGT
>CAJXCK010000037.1 GCA_913051785.1 uncultured Gammaproteobacteria bacterium | reverse complement strand
GGAGGTCAAAAGATGGCGCCTTGTCGCCGACTTGTAGTGGTTGCGTTGAGCCCGCGCTTAATTGCGAGAAGGACATTAGGGCTACTGCGATCAACAATTTGGACATGTTAACGAAGTTGTTTTTTCTCATAAGATTTCTCCTGCTATTAGCTCAAGGGCCTCGTTCTGTTGTGTACCAAGTAGCATAGAGGCGACCTGTCCTACAGACCCCGCCTTCTTCCACCTTTGGAGTCGATCTTTTATACGGTCTGCAGGCCCAACTAAGTGGCATGCATCGATTAATTCAGCAGGAACGGCTGCAGCTGCTTCATCTTTTTTCCCCGCGAGAAACAGATCTTGAATTTCAATCGCGGCCTCCTCGAAACCCATGGCTTTTGCATAATTGTTATAGAAGTTTTTATCGCGAGCTCCCATGCCGCCTATATAAAGAGCCATACTGCTTCGAATTGGTGCCATGCATTGCTCAAGATCTTCGCCGATAGAGACAGTCACAAAAGGCGAAACCTCGAATTGAGTCATGTCTTTTTCTCCTGCTTTTGTAAAACCCTCATTAATAGAATCTTCAAATACCGAAAATTTCTCGGGATCCATCCATATTGGGAAAAAGCCGTCACATACCTCCGCGGCTGCCGCGACACCTTTGGGTGTGATGTTGGCAGCAAAGATTGGTATATCCTCCTCGCAATGCAGAATACTTTTTAATGGCTTTCCAAGGCCGGTAGAACCTTCGCCAGAATATGGTAGTTGATATAGTTCTCCCTCAAAGGCTAATGGTGCTTCACGTTGGAAAATCTGTTTCATGATCTTTACATATTCTTTTAGCCGGGTGATGGGCTTCCCGTATGGCACTCCATGCCAGCCCTCAATAACTTGAGGTCCTGATGCTCCCAAACCGGCAATGAAACGCCCCCCGGATAGCTCGGCTAGGCTCATCGCTGTCATGGCCGCCATAGCCGGGGTTCGCGCTGGCATTTGCATGATGGCTGTCCCAACATTGATTTTGTTCGTGTTCGCTAACATCCAAGTCGCACTTGTGACAGCATCTCCACCCCAAGCCTCCGCAGTCCAGACGGAATCAAAACCAAGCTTCTCGGCATGCTTGATTCGGTCAAGATTGATTCTGAGCTTCGCTCCTCCGGCTCCAGCTAACATTCCTAATTTCATAATTAACTCCTCTCACCCAAAGATTCCTTAAGTCCTGCCCGAGGCTGCCTCTTGCAGCGTCGCCTCGGTATCCGCTAGATCTTGCCTGAGCGTCCTTGCTCCGATCAAAAAATGTATCGCGGACCAGCCATTAAGTGCAACCGAGATACAAAGCGCGTATCGGATTGATTCTTCTCCGTAAGCAGGCATAAGAAGATCACTACCAATTCCGACAAAATACGGCCCCAACCCCATACCAATAAGATTGAGTACAAATAGTAAAATAGCGGCGGCTACCGCCCTCATCCTCAGCTGTACAAGGCCTTGCGTCATCGCAAATGAAGGTCCAAGGTAAATCCCAGCGAGAATTGAGATGGGAAACAAAATGTAAATAGCGGTCGTTGCAGAATCGGCTAAGTATGCCGCCAGCTGAAGAGGCACCATGAGAATAAGCGAAATAGCCGGGATCCAAAAATACCATCTCTTCTCTCCTGTGCGGTCGGAAAGCTGATCCCCAAGAAAACCTCCCAGAAAAGTGCCTATAGCGCCCACAAAGTAGACCGCTCCTAGCCAAAACCCGATTTCGGTCAAGGACAACTCGTGAACTCTACTGAGAAACGGAGGGTTCCAAGTTGAGGCTCCATAGCTTACGAAGGCGTGCAGGCCGGCTCCGATAGAGAGATGACGGAACGATTTCTTGCCCCAGAGGAAACTTGCGACCTCCTGCCATCGTGGGGCGCTAGCTGTGCTCGATTCGTTTGGAGCTGCTTCCTGTTCGTCAGTATTCGAAAGATCGGGTTTATCAGACATCCCGCGCGGAGGCTCTCTTAGCGTTAGAAAAACAAGCAAGGCGACAAGTACCCCGGGGAGTCCGACCAGGAAAAACGTGTATCGCCAACCAATTGTGTCAGCGCCCCAACCCCCTACAGCACTGCCAATAAAAGAGCCTATTGGAATTCCGAGGGCATACACCGATAAAGCAGTGCCTCTTATGGAAGCTGGAAAGTAGTCGGAGATTAGCGAGTGGCTGGGAGGGCTTGCCCCCGCTTCACCGATACCGACTCCGATTCTGGCCATCAATAGGGTGGCGAAGCCACTCACCATTCCGCAAACAGCCGTCATTAGGCTCCAGATCACCATCGCTGTGCCTAAAATCTTCACTCGGTTTCTCCGATCCGCAAGCATCGCGATTGGTATCCCCAAAAATGTGTAGAAGAGGGCAAAGGCCAATCCCCCAAGAAAACCAAGCTGGGTATCATTCAATTCCAGCTCTAATCTTATGGGTTCTAAGAGCACTGATAATATTGTGCGATCGACGAAATTGACGACGTAGCCAAGAAATAGAACGAAGAGAGCGTAATACTTGTAAGACTGATTAAAGCTTTTTTGCGAATTCATCGATACTCCCCATTATTCGATGTGTGTTCTCTAGGTGTCGATCTTAAACAGTATTTTACTTTGTGCGAGTTCGAATCCAGTGGTGCATTGTCTTTGTCACTAGTTCCGCGGCATCTTGTTGTACGAAGTGACCTGCATTTGGAATAGTGACGATAGAAAGATCAGCATCTATCCAATCCCAAGTATTATTGAGCGCGTCGGAATGGAGTGCTTGGTCTTCGAGTCCATGAAAAAGGAGAACCGAAGACTTTATTCTTGGGGTCATTTGAGTGGCCTCTTGGCTTTGATCCGCTCCTTGCGGATAGTTCGCTTTGTAGAAATTCAGCATTCCTGCAAAGTTAGATCGATTAAAGGCTTCAATGTATTTTTCTCTTGCTTGTGGGTTCCTCACCCAACCCGATAGTGACTGGGAGTTCATTGGGCCTCCAAAAAAAATATCAGGATCAGTGGCTTGGCCGGCTATGAATTTTCTCGCATAGCTACTATTCCTTTGTTGCACTGGGTTCTTCCCAAGTTCTCTCTCGAGACCGTTTGGATGGGGTAAATTTAAGACGATCAGGTTGGTAACTCTTTCTGGGAATCGCATGGCCACCTGCCAAGCCACCGCTCCGCCCCAATCATGTCCGACTATGGTGGCCTTCTCTATCTCTAGTTTGTCTAGGACCGCCAGGACATCGCGAACCAGAAACTCCATTGAATAGTTCTTTACTCCGGCAGGTTGCCCACTCAGATTATATCCCCTCTGATCAATCGCTATTGTCTGGAATTCTCTGCTCAGTTCTTCAATTTGATGTCTCCACGAGTACCAATAGTCGGGAAACCCATGAATCATAAGAACGGGGTGTCCCTCGCCCTTACTAATAAAATGTATTTTCACCCCATTGTTGTCGGCGTAATCATGTTTAATTTTCGCTCCAGCTTGTGTAGCAATGGTTATTGCGAGGGTAAAAAGAAAAACATAAAGAAGAAATATTGGACTCTTTCTGAGAGACATTTGTCGCTATCCCGGCTGATGGTGCACTTTGCTATTTTCGCGTTTTTCGCTTCAGTCTATCGAGCTTTTCTTTCCAATATTGAAATTCTTCCGGGTCTCCCCCTCTGTCAGGGTGAAGCTGCTGGCACATTTTTCGAGCTTCCATGATTTCTTTAACAGGCACTACTAGGTCAAGGCCTAAGTCCTCTATCTCGGATGGACTAAGCGTCTTGACTGGGCTGCTTTCCTCTGGGGGACTATAGTAGCCACGTGAGCTGCCACGCCTGCTTCCATAAGACACTGGCCCAGAGAGGCCTAATTTCCATGGATGGTTTTTGGAAGGCTTTTTCATCCTCTTATTCTAGTGTGGTTTTTAATCACTACAAGTTTTCAAATAAAACAGATCCTAGACTAACTGCTCGCGGGTCGCCGACAATATTGTTGTCCATTTGATTCATAACATAAGAACAACAAACGTGAGCATCGGCATCAATTACAATCGATGAACCGCCCGCACCGCCCCACCAGATCACGTTCTGGTTTGGGCCCATAGGGATCATTTCATTTTTTAGTGCGTAACCTAATCCATAAGTAACTGGGAGGCCTAAAACGAGATCATTACCACTTATTTGCGGTTGGAGGGTCATCGCACAGGTCTCTTTGGACATCAGCTCGGTTCCAAATGCTTTGCCTTGATTGGCCAATGCCGTTTGTGCTCTGACGACTGATCTGGCGTTTCCGTGACCGTTTGCGGCTGGAATCTCAGCTTTTCGCCAGGCTGCTGATCCGGTTGTGTCAGGAGTTATGTCGAGGCCTGCGAATACTCTTCCTGGAATAGATTGAGGGTCCATCTCTAAAATGGGCAAGGTCTCTTTGGCCGCTACTAGGTCGGCTATTCGTCCAAAGTCCTTTTCGTCGACTCCTACGTAAAAATCCGCTCCAACTTTCTGTGCGACCTCTTCATTAAAGTACTGTCCAAAAGATTTACCGGTAACCCTGCGAATCACTTCTCCGATTAAGTGGCCTTGCGTTATCGCGTGATAGCCTGCTTGCGTCCCCGGCGTCCACCAAGTTTGTTGACGGGCTAAATCGTTGCAAGCAAATTCCCAGTCAAATAGCTCTTCATTTGTCAGAGCGCGGCTAAAGCCTGGCAGTCCAGCTGAGTGGGAGAGAAGATGCTTTACCAAAACATTGTCTTTGTTGTTACTCGCAAATTCGGGCCAGTACAAAGCGACAGGGGCATCGAGATTTAACTGGTCTCTATCAGAAAGCATCAGGGCGCAAAGGAAGGTCATTGTTTTAGTCGTCGAATAGACGTTGATTATGGTTTCTTTTTCCCAAGGCCGTTTTTTTGCCTCGTCTTGGTGTCCGCCCCAAATGTCTACGACGTATTCACCTTCGACGGTCGCCGCAAAACATGCACCAATATCCCCGTGCTCTGCGAAATTTTTTTCGAAAGCTTCAAGTATCGAACTGAATTTTTCATCGCAGGTTCCATGGATTTCCATACGCAATATTCCTTATCGTGTTACGCGAATTAAATTTGGAAGGAGGCTACCAGTTTTCTGTCCAGGGCCGGATAATAGCTTCAAACGTCCAGGTCGATTTATGTTGCCGGTGAAGATGGAGATAGGTCTCCGCTATTTTGTCAGGATCTGCCATGTTGTCGTTTTCCGACTCGCCAGCGAGTCTATGACGCCTAATCCCGTCTTCCTGAGTCCAGCCGATTGCAGCGTCGATTGGCACGTGCACCACGTGAATGCCCTGCGGCATTAGCTCTCTTGCCATGCTTTGGGCTAATCCAGATTTGCCGTGGGAGGCCATAGCGAAGGCGCCACTCTTGGGGTAACCTTTGAAGGCGGCGCTAGCATTGGTAAAGATGATTGTGCCGCGGTGATCGTTATTCCGCTGATCCATTGAGAGCATAATCTTTGCGGCTTGTTGTCCGACAAGGAATGCACTGTATGTCGAGTTCGTCAGCGTCGATAGCGCTAGCTCTGGGTCTGCTTCCGTAATTGTTTTTCTGAAAATATCTGGCGATCTACCGTCTATGTTATGGACGACAAGATTAGGTGCTCCAAGCTCGGTTTTTACTTCTTCAAAGAGTGTGGAAACCTCGCTTGGACTTGAAGCATCGCATCGTTTGCATAAAACACCGAGTTCTTTTGATAGTTTCTGCATAGGGGCCTTATCTGGGTTTCTTGCCGCAATTACCACTTTCATACCTTCCGCCGCGAATAACCTGGCGCAGCTTGCACTAACGCCTGGTCCCCCTCCCACAATAAGCGCTACCTCGTTCATAAAGGTGATCTCCAGATGACTCCTTACAGCATAACTCCAAACCTCCAAAAGTAGATGAAATTCCGTATTACTTTATCTGCTTAGGATTGATCCTTCTGAAAGTCCGCCGGCACCGAATTTTCACACCTGTTTAAGTTATCGAGTAATCGTTAATACCTCGCTTTCCCGCCACCCATATCTAACACTCTTTGTCTCGATCGCTGCTGAATCGATAGGTTCGTCGTAGATTTTCCACCGCTTAGTTCCCGGAGCTCGCCATCCAATACTCGCGTTAGATGAGCTTGTTAGAACGATGCGGTTGTCGTTTATAAAAAAACCGGGTGGACTTGTCTGCCTTACCTGATCGTTGCTAAGGAAAACATCTCTCATCTCTGATTCAGATATATGTCCCCACCGATCGTATCGATCGATAAATTTATCCAGGGCGGAACTGAGCCTGTTTCTGATCTTGGCATAGTCATTCTCTTTGATAAGGTTTACCGTTTCCTGCGGGTCTTTCTTTAGGTCGAATAATTTTTCTCGCCCAAATGGTTTAAACCATTGAGACTGAATCGCGTTCGTCAGCCCTTTTTTATGAGCTTCTCTCCATGCTCGCGTTATCTCTAAGTTGTCACGATAAGCAAGAGCATGACCACCGGGAAGTGACTCATTGAAACTGCGTATGTACTTATATCGTCGATCGCGCACTGCCCGCTGGCGATCATTAACTTCGTCAATACGATCACGGCTGGCAAATACATACTCTCTCTCTCTCGAGTTGTTTGAGAGAAAATTGCGGCCATGATGCCAGTCAGACTTTTCGATATCAGCAAGACTTAGAATGGTCGGAGCTAAGTCTACAAAACTTATCATTTGATGATCGGCCGCACTCGACTTGTCGCGAGTTCCGGCGATGATCATCGGGACTTTAATACCCGAGTCGTAGAGTTCGCGTTTTGCCCTGGGTAACCCGTCTCCGTGGTCACTGGTCCAGATGATAACCGTGTCCTTTTCTAAATTATCCGCTGCAAGATCTTTCAAAATCCTTCCTACCCGCTTGTCCATCTTGTGGATATTGTTGTAGTGCTGCGCTATGTCTGCTCGCAGTTCAGGAAGATCCGGGTAGTAAGGCTCAAGGTCCACCAATTTGGGGTCGGTTATCCTAGCGCCGTTTAATTTGGCTTTTTGTCTGAATGCAATGGTTTGGCGATGGCTCTCGCTATGGATTTTTCCATCATGCCTCATTAACCCGCTCTCATGTGTCTCCGAGAAGTTGATCAAGCCAAAAAAAGGTTGGCCGGACTCCCTTTGCCTCCATGCGAGGTGATCTTCGCCCTCAAAATCCCATACAGTAAATGGACCTGTCCCAGAATAGATCCCGCTAAATTGATAGTCCAGTTTGCGGTCTGTAAAGGTGAAATAGCCATTTTTTCGCAGTATTTCAGGAAATGCCTTAACCTCCTCAGAGGGCAGTGCTAAATATTTGCCGTGCGGTGAAGTAGAAGATCTCATGTGTTGCGCGCCCATGCTAATTTGGTGTTGGCCAGTAATGAGAGCTGCACGACTGGGTGCACAGACTCCTGCGGTCGTGAATACGTTTGTAAAGATTTGGCCAGACTGGGCAAGACTGTCGACATTCGGAGTTCTTGCTACTTCGTCGCCATACGATCCCAGTCTAGGACTCAGATCTTCGGCGACAAGGAGAATTATATTTGGGCGTTTTTCCTCATGTTCGGCTTTGTCATAAGGATCATTAGAGCCTTCACTTGGCTTGATGAATGCTAGGCAGATCAGGGTGATCGCCACCGTGCGATTTTTGATTATAGGCTTCATTGCTTTATTTCTAAAAATGGGCGACTTCTCGATTAGTTAAGCAAATTAGGTCGCGGTTTGCAGTTTTGTATTTGCAGTCAGAATCAAAAAATAAGACTCTGGTAAAGTTTAAGAAATGTATTCTCTGCGGCCTATCAATACGTCAGAGAATTATCCTATAATTTAAAGGACGCAGGTTTCCGAAACGAAATACGCGGTCTTTTGTAGGGATCGCCACTGAATGAGGGCAAATATGCCAAAAGTTACTCTTCCTGACGGCTCTTCACGTGACTATTCCAAAGCCATTTCGATTTTCGATGTCGCTAGTGATATTGGTACCGGATTGGCAAAGGCAGCCCTTGCGGCGAAAGTCGATGGTGAGCTAGTAGACACCTCCTTTGTAATAGAAAAAGACATCGAACTTGCGATCATCACCTCGAAAAGCGACGAAGCTTTGGAGCTGATCAGACATGATGCAGCCCACGTTATGGCTCAAGCCGTACAGGAACTTTTTCCGGGGACACAGGTGACTATCGGCCCCGCGATAGAGGATGGCTTCTATTATGATTTCGCAAGGCAAGAACCTTTTAGCCCAGATGATCTCGAGAAAATCGAGGTTCGTATGGAAGACATAGTCGGTAGGGATTTGTCGATCGAACGAGAGGTCTGGGAGAGAGACGAAGCAAAGCGAGTGTTTGCTGACATCGGAGAAAAATACAAAGTCGAGATAATCGAGGACATCATTCCAGAAGGCGAAGAAGTATCAGTATATCGTCAAGGAGACTGGTTTGATGTCTGCCGAGGCCCGCATCTGCCAAGCACGGGGAAGCTACCAAGGGCCTTTAAACTTATGAAATTAGCCGGGGCTTATTGGCGTGGAAATTCTGACAACGAAATGCTGCAACGGATTTATGGAACAGCGTGGCGCGACAAAAAAGAATTGAAGTTACATTTGCAGCGGCTGGAAGAGGCGGAGAAGAGAGATCATAGAAAACTTGGCAGAAAATTAGATCTTTTCCACTTCAGTGACGAAGCTCCTGGCTCCGTTTTCTGGCATCCGAAAGGTTGGACTTTGTTCTTGCAGCTTCTTGACTATATGCGTCAAAGACAAGAGGAAGCTGGCTACGTTGAGGTTAATACGCCAGATGTCATGGACCGCAGTTTATGGGAGACCTCAGGACACTGGTTTAATTACCGAGAGAATATGTTCTCGACTCAAACCGAGGATGATCGAATTTTTGCTCTAAAACCAATGAACTGTCCTGGCTCTGTATCCATGTTCGCACAAGGGCTTAAGAGCTACAGGGATCTACCTCTGCGCATGGCAGAGTTTGGCAAAGTACATAGGTATGAGCCGTCAGGGGCATTACATGGACTAATGCGCGTTCGGCACTTCACTCAAGACGACGCTCATATCTATTGCACAGAGGACCAAATGGAGGGCGAGTGTATAGATGTGGTTTCCCTGGTTCTAGATATCTATAAGGATTTTGGTTTCACTGATGTGATTATAAAGCTCTCTACGAGACCGGAAAAGAGGATTGGGTCAGACGACGTTTGGGACAAGCTCGAGGGCGCTCTGATTAATTCGTTGAAAGTTATGGGACTTGATTATGTGCTTTATCCAGGCGAAGGCGCTTTTTATGGGCCGAAATTAGAATTTGTTCTTAGGGATGCTATCGGTCGAGACTGGCAATGTGGAACCTTGCAAGTAGACATGAATTTGCCTGAGCGATTCGATATATCTTACGTAGACGAGACTGGAGGGCGAGACAAGCGACCGGTTATGCTTCACAGGGCTCTTTTTGGCTCTCTGGAACGCTTTATCGGAATCTTGATTGAACACTATGAAGGGAAATTTCCGGTTTGGCTGTCGCCTGTGCAAGCCGCACTGCTTACGATAACTGATAAACACGATCAATATGCCCGTGAAGTGGAAAAACGATTGAAGGCACAAGGTGTGAGAGTGATTTCTGACTTTCGAAATGAAAAGGTGGGATTCAAGATTAGAGAGCATACTTTACAGGCGGTGCCCTTTCTTCTCGTCGTAGGCAACAGAGAGGTAGAGAACGATGAGTTGGCTGTGCGTACTCAAGGCGGGGAAGATCTCGGATCAATGTCGATCGAAGAGACTGTTAAACTTCTTGGCCAAGCAAGCTGATCAACTGCCAGCACTGGGATTAAACTCGTAAGTTGAATTCTTCTTTAATTGTTTCCGACAAGCGCGTTAGCTTTGAGTGCCTTTCCCATAGATGCTAACTCTGTCCCTCGTTCGCTACGTGAGTTGAGTTTAATCAAGTCTCTCAGGACGCGGCCCGCTTCTTCGAGCATTGGGTCGTCCTCGATCTTCTCAAAGCTCAACATCGACTTTTTCGGCTCGTTTGCTGAATCTTCGTCGGCATTAGCGGGTTCTTCTGCTTCTTCGAGTTCCTCCAGGTGATCCAAAGATGTAGCGGCGCCCTTCCCTGTACTGACTCTCAGATTATTCTCTACTGTAAGTCTCCACTTGTCTTCATTCTCTTTCTCGGTAAGCCTCGTGCTCTCCTTCAATGAGATTGTTTTTTTCAGTTTGTTCTCTTCGGCTTTCTCTGAGATCGCCCTGTAGTAAGCAAAGTAAGGATTAGATAGAACTCTTTTCTGATGATTTAGTTCCAGATTCTCCAAGCGATTTCCGACGACATATTCTTTTTTGTATTCGATTGGCTCAATCACATCCCAAACTAGGGCTCCATCAAGGCTGCTCTCTCCGATTTCTTCAAAGTCTACGAGCGTTGGAAACTCTATGTCCGGGATAATGCCTCGATGTTGAGTACTCTTGCCTGATACGCGATAGAACTTGGCGGCGGTTAGTTTAAGCTGACCTCTATTTAAGGGAATCAATGTTTGAACCGTCCCTTTTCCAAAGGTCTGGCTTCCTAAGACGATCCCTCTTCCGTAATCCTGTATAGCTCCAGCGAATATTTCCGATGCTGATGCGGATAGACGATTAACGAGAACCGCGAGGGGTCCCTCCCAGGCCACTTGTTGGCCGTTATTAGCGAAAATATTTGCGTCCCGGCGGGCTGCTTTAACTTGTACGGTGGGAACGGAGCCTAAAAATAGCCCAGTCATCTGATCTGCTTCTTGCAAGGACCCGCCACCGTTGCTACGAAGATCTACGAGCAACCCATCTACTCCCTCTTGCTTCATTTGCGCGATAATTTTTTTAACGTCTCTAGTTGTACTTCTGTAGTCCTTCTCCCCTTTCTGCTGCGCTTTGAAGTCAATATAGAAAGTTGGAATTTCAATCACACCTAACTTGATCGTGCTGGAGACTAGCTCCGATTCACCCTGGATACTGGCGTCAGACAGTTCTAACTCTAAGATTCGGCCTTGTGCTGCCTGTTCTTCGAGCTTGATCGTGTTTCTTACTATGCTGATATTCTTAGTGCTTTCCTGATCTCCATCTTTGCTGAGGACTCTCAGTTTTACAGTGGAGCCCTTGGGGCCTCTGATAAGCGATACAACATCGTCTAGTCTCCATCCAACGATATCGATCATAGGCCCGGTCGAGCCCTGGCCAACTGCCGTTATTTTGTCCGCCGGATCTAGCTCGCCGGATTTAGCAGCGGGACCGGCAGGGACAAGTCGGACAATAGAAGTCATATCATCTTCTGATTTAAGGACCGCTCCGATGCCCTCGAGCGACAAAGACATGTTTATGTTGAAGTTGTCAGAAGTTCTTGGCGAGAAGTACGTCGTATGTGGATCGAAAATCGAGGTGAAGGAATTCATATACAATTGAAAAGCGTCTTCGCTCTTAGTTCTCGCCACCATTTTCAGCTGATTTGAGTAACGTTTCTCAAGAGTCTCTGTAATTTCATCGGCTGGTTTATCGTTAAGACGCATCGATAGGACTTGAGCCTTGACGCGTCTTTCCCAAAGTGCCCTTTGCGTCTCTTGTGTTGCAGGCCAACTAGCAGTCTCTCTATCGATATCAAGGTATTCGTCTTTTGTGAAGTCTAGCTTTTCCTGACGAGATTTGACCAAATCGATCGAAGATTTTAGGAATGAAGTGAGCCTCTTCTGATAGACATTGAAAATCTCAAAAGCGATCTTCAAGTCGCCCTTGCTCAGCGAGTCGTCGAGCTCGAATCTATATTTCTCGAAAGAGCTTATATCGGTCTGGGTGAAGTAGGTTTTGTTCCTATCAAGTGACGACAGATAATTGTCGAAGATGTCGCTGGACAGTTGGTCGTCTAATCTCTTTTTCTCATAGTGGTTCCTCTTCAATTGCTCGACAATTTGTATGTTCGTCCTTCTATGTTCTGTCAACGGAAACAGATCCGGAACACCAGATGAATTTTGGTCACTGACAATAGCTTGAGCGATCGTATCCGCCGCGCAGACGGGCAGGATTGTAAGTAACCCTATCAGGGATACCAACATGGAATATTTAGCATTCTGTCCAATCATTGCATAAGCCTTTCTAACATGCTTGGCTGAGAAGCAGCGGAAATGTAATACTTCTACTTTGATACTGGCGGAATGATGCGTCAACGGTTGACTGCTTCTTTTTTTGTCTGTCGAACTGGAGATCAGATCGATGGGCTTAATGAGGTGTTATCTTAGCTGTAAGGTCATAGTTGGTTAGGTTTCTCAATAACTAAAGAAATGGAGCTATATATGCAACAACAAATGAGATGGAACTTTTTCATAGCGGGTGTCTTCATTTTTATGGCTGCGAGTTCGAGCTCTATTCTGGCCTCGCCGGAGTATCTGAAGGAAAACAGTATGAGAGAAGGCGTGGTAGTGCTTCCTTCAGGACTGCAGTATGAAATTATGGTCGAGGGGAGTGGAGCCAAGCCTGGTCCGAGGGATGTGGTGACTACTCACTATCATGGCACTCTTATTGACGGCTCGGTTTTCGATAGCAGTGTTGAAAGGAGAGCGCCTGCGAGTTTCCCCTTGGATAGAGTGATATCCGGATGGACAGAAGGTCTTCAGCTCATGTCCGTAGGCTCCAAGTGGAAGTTTTTTATTCCACCCAACTTGGCTTACGGGGATAGGAGAATCCCAGGTATCCCAGCGAATTCGACGTTGATTTTCGAGGTTGAATTGCTGGATATAGAGTAAGAGTAAATGTCCTAGGGGAAACTCTTTAAAAGGGCTTATCAACGAAGCTCCCGCTTCTGCTGAATATATTTAGTGCTTGCACTCCAAGAGGTGAGAAACGATGCTGTCCTCGGGGGTAGAGGATTTGGCAGATGAAACATCGATTTGGCGATCCAGAGGGTTTCAGGCCTACTTAGGTTCGACGGCATTCTCTGGCATGGCGCTCGCCATGCAACAGTTGCTCTTCAGTTGGATCTTGATTGGGATCCTCGAGCTTCCGGCTGATCAAGTTGGATTAATCCAGGGGCTGATTGGTATCCCTGGGATTTTTCTGATGTTGATGGGCGGAGCAAAGGCAGACAGTAGGGATGCGAGACGCTTATTGCTTCAAATTTATTTGCTGGCGCCGGTCTTACCGATATTTCTGGTTGCTATAGAACAATGGCAATGGTTGGGGGTTGCCTCCGTAACAATATGGGGGTTTGGCATGAGCGTGGTTCAGTCATATTCCATGCCAGCCCAGCAAGCCATACTGAATCGGGTCAGCGGAAGCGCTGTTCAAGAGGGCGTTACGGCTGCGACGGCCATCGGATTTATCGTTCAGGTTATTGGATTGGCTTTGGCAGGACAAATTGATCGAGTGGGGATCACTCCGGTACTGGTTATGCAGGCTTCTACTTTGTTGCTTGCAGCCGTAATGACCCTTCGAATCGCGCCCATGGAGGCAGCCTCCAGTTCGCATACGAATAAGTCTTCCTTGGTCGATATTCGAGACGGTCTTAGAGCCACTTATCAAAATCCGGTGGTCTTTGACTCTCTGATAATAACTTTTGTTTCAAGTATTTTTAATGCTGGCTCATTCGTGACGGCTTTCCCTTTCATTGTCAAGCGTGTCTATGACGGCGATGCTTTGATGCTGGCAATTCTGATGGCGATATTTTTTGCCGGGGCGGCTCTGTCGAATATGCTTTTACTTCGTTTTATGCCACTTAAATTTCCAGGCAAGGTCTTTTTAGTGATGCAGCTTTCCCGAGTTTTTGTTGTATTTTTGATGTGGATTGAACCAGAATTCTGGCTTCTCGTGGTGGCCACCATTGGTTGGGGTTTGAATATGGGCGTAACCACAAATCTTGCGAGAGGGATCGTTCAAGAGAGTGCGGAGTCGGAGTACACGGGGCGAGTGATGGCAGTATTTAGTATTGGAATGGTGGGCAGTGCTCCAATTGGAGCAATTTTATTGGGCTGGGTGATCGAGCGATTTGGTACGTTAAACGCTCTAGTGCCTGCAATGTTCGTCTCGGTGGCGCTATTTATCTATGGCGTATACTTCACGAGAGTTTGGACTTATCGGAGCAAAGCAACGCTCTAAGCAAAGGCCTGAATACGAATCCGTTGGAATAGAAATATGGTTGGAGTGGCTTAATGGTAGTGAGGCGTGAATATACGTTCGGCACACTTAATAGAGAAGATTTAAATCTGAGTCCGGTTAAGCAGTTTTCCTCGTGGCTTGATTATGCGAACGAAAAAGGAATCTCGGACGCAACAGCGATGGCCTTGGCGACTGCAGATAAAAAGGGTACGCCTACGGTTAGGATCGTTTTACTTAAGTCCTTTAACTCCACAGGGTTTGTCTGGTATTCGGATAAGAGAAGCGAGAAGGGCGAGAGTATTAGTGAGAGACCTTCAGCCGAGCTCCTGTTTTTTTGGAAAGAGCTGGATCGGCAAGTTCGAATACGTGGCAAGATAGAGATGGTAGGAGAGGAGGAGGTTCGCGACTACTTTTTGTCGCGGCCCAGAGAAAGTCAGATTGCTGCTTCGATTTCTTGGCAAAGCCAACCCATCGAAACTCGTTTGGAACTCGAAAGGCGATATGAGGAATTTGAAACAAAACACGACTCAGATTTGGTTTTGCCAGCACATTGGAAGGGTTACCGTTTATCACCCTCGCGTTATGAATTTTGGCAAGGCAGAAAGGGTCGTCTTCATGACCGTTTCGAGTATAGCAGGTCAGTAGAGACATCGGATGATTGGGACATAACTCGCCTCCAGCCTTGAGATGGCGGCTCGGGGAGAGTGAGAGCTTACATGAGACCTAGTCACAAATCAGTGCTAAAGACTCGCCTACGAATGTCAGACAAAATTCCTCTGGGCAGAGTGTGCTTTTTTGTTGGACCTCCTCCACGGTGACCAATTCGTTCGGAATAAGAGGCTCTATCAGTTTCCCACTAGAAACTTGTTCTAGTCCGATACAAAAAGGAAACTGATAAAGTGGGGGCAGGCGATTGGTAAGAGCAACGTACAATCGTTTTTTGTCATCATCGATTTCAAACCGATTGGCACGAGTCAAAGCAACTGCGTCCTCAGACTCTCTTTTCGATAGCGTTGTAAAAAGTAAATCTGATCGATAGAGGTAAAGCCTGTAGAGATCGTCATCACGTTTTATGAGTGCTTGCTCATTAACGAGCTTCGCGGAGTCGCTCTTGGAACGGAAAACGAACTCAAAAAAGGACCCGCACACTCTTTTGCTGCCGTTAGTGAAACACTCCAAGCTTCGTTGAGCTGTGAGGACTCGGTCCTTTCTTTGGATCATCCCCGCATGAGAGAGCATCTCCGCGCACGTCGCTTCTGGGAAATCAATTAGTCCAAACGCATGGCAGCTCTGGTTGCTGGTTTCACCTGATTCTGCTGCCCCAAACCAATGCTCAAGCGCTCTCCTGGCCTCGTTGATTTCTTGGTCGTCACCTTCGTAGTTACAGCCCGACAGAACTAAAGCTGTCAGCACCAGACGAATCAGAGGCTTCAAACGTTTGTTCTAGACTCTTTCTATTATGATCGCTGGCGCCATTCCGCCGCCGGTGCACATGGTTACCAATCCAGTAGTGAGGTCTCTTCTCTCTAGCTCGTCCAGAATGGTTCCGATAAGGATTGATCCTGTTGCAGCAATAGGATGCCCGAGGGCCATAGCGCCGCCATTCACATTCACTTTTAGGGGATCCAACTCTAGGTCTCTTAGGAATTTGGCGGCCACGACCGAAAAAGCCTCATTGATCTCAAAAAGATCAATGTCACTTGTTGTCATACCAGCTCTTTTAAGAGCTTTTCGAGCGGCAGGTACGGGTTCGTTCAGCATCAATGTGGGGTCACCACCAACTGTTGCCATAGCCTTAATTCTGGCTCGTGGTTTCCAACCCGCCTTATCTGCATAGTCTTTACTACTAAGGATCAATGCAGCAGCACCATCCACAACTCCTGAGCTATTTCCGGCGTGGTGGACATGATTAATTTCGAGGTCCGGATATCGTCGAGCCACGAGCTCAGTGAAGGTTTCTCCTCCATCGTCCACTGGCGTTGGCATGAATTCTGAGAACACGGTTGGTAAGCTCGCCAGGGTATCAAGCGTTGTTCCTGGTCTTGGGAATTCCTCTCTATTTAAAGCTATAGAACCGTCTTCATTTTTTACGGCGATTAAGCTTTTATTGAACCTACCCTCAGCAATCGCTTGTTGTGCTCTGTTTTGGCTCTCTACTGCAAGCGCGTCTAGCTCTTCTCTTGAGAAGCCCTCTAGTGTCGCAATCAAATCCGCACAAATTCCTTGATGGGGCTGAGGATGTATTTCTCTTAAGTGAAGATTCCCACCATCCACGGTCCTGTTATTTCGCTCGGATGTGAGAGTTGCGGTATAAGACATCATTTCAACGCCACCCGCAACGCAGAGATCATCCATTCCGCTCATGATATTCGCTGCAGCTAAATTGACAGAAGTAATGCCAGAGCCGCAGAAACGGTCTAGTGTGACGGCGGACGCAGAGGTGTCCCATCCGGCGTCTAGGGCCGCCATTCGTCCCACACAGGAGCCTTGCCTACCAACTTGCGAACTGCACCCAATTACAACGTCGTCTATATCCTGGGTCACGAGATTGTTTCTTTTTTGTATCTCCTCCAAGACAGTTGCGAGGAGCCTCCCAGGGTGAAATTCGGACAAGGAGCCCTTCCCCAACTTTCCAATTCCTCTGGGGGTTCTGGCTGCATCTATAATGTAAGCTTCAGTCATTTTTTCTTCCTTATTTTCCTTTAAATTCTGCTTCACGCTTCTCCATGAACGAGGCCATTCCCTCCGCGAAGTCATCGGATTGAAATAGTGGTAGAAGTTGCAAGAAGACGTGATGCACATGGTCGTTAAAATTTTCGTTCATACCCATTCGCATCATTCTTTTTGAGGCCTGAACCGCCAATGGTGCTCTGCTGCTTATTTGTCTTGCAATCTCCAGCGATTTCTCACCCACTTCATTGTTGTTAACCATATGAGAGACCAAGCCTAGCTCAAGACATTCTTCTGCAAGGAGAGTTTTGCCTGTAAAAATGATCTCACTCGCTTTCGCCCAACCTATTAGCCTGGGTAGAATCCAAGTGCCTCCCGACTCGGGCACCACGCCACGAGCCGTAAACGCTGCAGCAAGTTTGGCGTTATCTGCCATTACTCTAATATCGCAACCAAGAGCTAGATCCATGCCGTAGCCTGCCGCTGAGCCGTTTATTGCGGCAATGGTAGGCGTATCGAGATTGTGAAGCACTGTTGGAGGGGTGTTTTTAAGATCAAGAGTTACAGGACTTTTTTTGTTAGTCGCTAGGTTTTTCGAGATATCGCTCCCTCGGAGATCTAGTCCAGCGCAAAAAAACTTCCCGGATCCAGTGATCACGATTGCCCTGATCTCAGGATCTGCATCGGCCTTGAGCATTAGCTCAGACAGGCGGTTGAGCATGGGACCTGAGATCGTGTTTTGTTTTTCTGCTCGATTAAATGTAATCGTCGCAACGTGCTGATTTATCTCGTATAGAACTTCGTTTTCCGATTGGTCCGACATGATATACCTCCTATTTAGACTGTCTGTCTGGCATTTTCTCTTCGCTGATTGCATAGCCAGCTTCAGGTGGAATACATAGGTAATTTCCATCTTCCCTCTTTTCAGTCCATGGTAGTACCGGTATTACATCCTGCTGTTCGGCCCTGCTTATCGCATCAGCAACTGAGGCAGCCTCGCCTAGTCTCTCAATATTTCTTAAAGTTGGGAAAATAATCGTTCTCTTACCTTCCTTTTCCTGATCGATCGCGTCTTTGGGTTTTATCCAAACTGAGTCGACTGACTCGTACCCATCATGCGTTGCCAGTTGGTCCTCTGGCGCACGCGCGACGTAAAAATGTGTGTCAAATCTTTTCGGCATCATTGGGGGAGTTATCCAATGAGCGAAATGCGTAAGGCTTTCACAGCAAAGAGCCAAATCGTTGCCCTCTAGAAATTCTTGAAGTGTTAACTCCCCCTTATTCAGGGGCTCTCTGCAAGATTGGAGTTCCGTCAATCTTTTCTGATTTACCATCTGTTGAGTGCGCATATCAGTAGCGAGCAGAATCCCACATTCCTCGAAGGCCTCTCTAATTGCACTCACTTGGGCTGCTCTCATGTCTCTATTAGCATCATGGCCTGTCAAAAAAGGAATAAGAGCTTCATCGAAATCCTGTTCATCGGCTTTCCCTCCAGGGAAAACCAATGCTCCAGAAGCAAAATCAATCTGGTGATTTCGTACCACCATGAATACTTCCAATCCGTTTTTCCCATCTCGAAGTAAAAGAATGGTTGCTGCGGGTTTTGGTGGTGGCGCGTCGTCGCTCATCATATCTCTCGAATTATTTTTTACTGTTTATTCAAGTGCTGCTCCTCCAAGACGAGCTTTACAGCGTTGGTCTCTTCGGAATTCCCCCTAGCGAATCTTCGCTTATGTTAGCCGGTATGGCAAACTGGGTCGGAAATTACAAAAGCTAATAGCTAATAAATGATTCGTATGTCAGTCGTCGTCACATTGGGGGTCATCTCACTATTTTGTTTTTTTCTGCTTTTCAACAGGCGCTCCCGTCGGAAGTGGTTTGAAAATCTCTCGTTGCCTGGAGAGTGGGTTGAGCAATTAGGTGACGACAATATAGGGGGGCGCATTCGATTTAGTGGCTCCTTAGAAAACGGCAAGTTTGAAATGGAGGATAAAGACGGCGAGCAGGAACAAGTAGGCGATTGGGAGATCGTGAGATCGGATCTAATTCTAACGCCGGTAGGCGGCCCGGCTCGTCAATGTGCCCTGAGATACTTTAAGCCAGGAGTCATAAGCTTATCTGGGGAAGATGAAATCGCTGTCCTTTATCACAAAGTTGGCAATAATGTGATAACGCTAATCCCAGCTCCTCCAAAATGACAAATCTAGATCGCTCCTCTCCCGACGAGATGGATTGGAAGTCTGTTCTTCCCAGGTTTTTAGTTCGTGGCTTGAATCTTTTGCCGACGAGAGACCCAGTAATTTGGGAGAAGTACTATTCCGCAGTTTGGAAAAGGGACAAGTTTGGAGGCTGGTTAGAAAGCGCGGACCGCCTACCTTCCATTAGACTCACTCAGCTGCTCAATGTTGAAAGGCAGAAAATAGCGTTGGTGCGCAACGTGGATAATTTTTTACAAGGTCTGCCATCAAATAATGTCCTTCTTTGGGGCGGGAGGGGGACCGGCAAATCCTCCATGATTCTCTCTCTCTTAGCAGAGTTTTCAGAGAGAGGACTTAGACTCTTGGAAGTAAAGAAGGATGGTCTTGAAGATTTGTCAGAGATACTTCGGTCGGTAAGTCATGAGCCTTACAAATTTATTATTTATCTCGATGATTTGTCCTTCGATAGTGGGGACGGTTCGTACAAAGTTCTGAAGAGTCATTTGGAGGGATCAACGGTTGAACAAGACCAAAATATTATGTTTTGTGCGACTTCTAACCGCCGTCATCTGTTACCTGAATATGGATCTGATAATCAAGCGACAAGAATAATCGAGAATGAGTTGCATGAAAGCGAAGTGGTAGAAGAGAAAATCTCGCTCTCTGATCGCTTTGGGCTTTGGCTGTCCTTTCATCCTTTTCGTCAGGAAGCCTTTCTGGATATCGTGACGTACTGGATAAACGAGCTCTCCAGACACGATTTTGCCAGAGTTCGGTCGGTCTCTTCATTTTCGAAAAGCGACTATGAGCAAGAGGCCTTAGCATGGGCAAGGAGTAGGGGTAATCGAAGCGGTCGAACAGCGAAACAGTTTGCTATCGACTGGCTAGGGAGAAGCTAATGTACGAGCAATTTAGGGGGAATGATTCGGTCGGTCTGGTGCGGCGAGAGTTTTGAGGCATAAGCTTTCCAGCTCTGTTTTTCTTATATTTGCCCTAATGTTTGTTAGAGCCTTATTAGCTGATTCAGTCACGCTCTCGAATGGGGATTCCATCACGGGATCACTTGTCGCGATTAAAGACAATAAGCTCATTTTCGATGCGGCGTTGTTCGGGCGGCTTGAGATTGATCAACGTTTCGTGAGTACTTTAGAAACGGGGAGAACTTTTCTGGTTTATATCTCCCAACAAGAGAAACGAGGCATTTTCGAAGAAGGGGATGGAGTCAACTATTTGAGGATTGGTGACGAGATATCTGCGATAGAAATCGGTGCTGTACAATCCGCAGAGCCTGCGAAAAGATTGATGCAAGCCTTGCCTCTGGATTTACAGTCTCGGCTTGATTTGGCCCTAGTTTTTTCCTCTGGAAATTCAACTACCGAAAATTTCAATGCCTTAGGGGAATCTAAGCTGAGGCAAAAGAATGGTGAGCACAAAGCTACTTTCTTAAGAAATACGGAAAAGGTAGAGGAGATCACGAGCAAGGATCTGGTGGATGTATCTTATGGCTACAAGCGGTTTTTTTCTCCAGTTTGGTATGCGTCGTTAAACACCAATTTTTTCAGAGACGAGCTTAAGGATATTGATCAGAGGCTAACGCTGAGCGCTGGTGCGGGCTACCAGGTCTTCAATACAACCAGCTCAGCATTATCTACGGAATTAGGTTTGAGTTCTGTCCAGGAGCGTCTTGCTGGTGAAAATAAGTCGAGTCCAGCGCTGCGGTGGGGTTTGGATTTCCAACGATATTTTTTCGATCGCAAAGCCGAGGCTTTTTATCGACAATCTTTACTGGCCATCGCGGAGGAGGGTAGGGGTCAGGTGATTACTAGCTCTACTGGGTTGAGATATGCCTTAAGCGATCGCGTTGATGCAGCTCTGAGAGCCGATTTGAACTACGAAACCAACCCGCCTATCGGTGCTGAGAGTATTGACCTGACTTACTCCTTAGGTGTCGGGATACGATTCTAGAATAGTCAGTGGTAACTTATGGTCCACTTGACTGCGCTATCCTGGCTACCTAGAATTCTGCCACTCCGAGGGGCTTAATAAATTTCAATTAAAGCTCCCGAAAAAAGTTTAGTCCCCTTCGTCTAGAGGCCTAGGACTCCGGGTTTTCATCCCGGCAACAGGGGTT
>CAJXCK010000036.1 GCA_913051785.1 uncultured Gammaproteobacteria bacterium | reverse complement strand
CTTTGGTCGGTGCCGACAGATCCAGGCAGCCTGGGCAGGTCGACAACATCTTCTCCGACTAATACTTGTGACAAATGAAGATCCGGATGATCTCGCAATCCGGATAAGTCATTTACAGGCGCGAAGGCTATGTCCGCGTCATCAAGGGCTCGACTAATTTCGACAAAGGAGAGCGCGTCAAATTTTTCTTGAATCGTATGATCCAACGCATCTCGATTCGCCACCCTCAATTCATTCGACATAAACCGCGCATCCACGGCAAGTTCTGGGATCTCGAGCACAACCGTCACCAACTTTTGCCACTCTCGCTCGTTCTGAACTCCAATCAAAACTTTCTTTAAATCTTTGCAATGAAATACACCATAAGGTGCTATCCCAGGATGCGCCAGACCGACTCGCTTCGGACCGGCCCCACCGTATCTATCCAGCAAATAAGGAACCGTAAGTAATTCGCCGATAGAATCAAAAAGAGATATGTCTATTTTCTCTCCGAAACCTGCGGAGGACCTCCGGATTAAACTTTCCAGGATCGCCTCATAAGCAAACATACCCGTCGCAATATCCACAATCGAAACACCAACGCGCCCAGGCATATCAGGGCCTCCCGTAATAGACGCCAAGCCTGACTCCGCCTGAATAAGCAGATCATAAGCCTTGCGTGAGAATCCTGGTCCATCTGGTGCAAACCCGGAAATCGAACAGGATATTAGACGGGGATTCACCTTGTGCCAGTCTTCTATGTCAAAACCCAATTTTTCGAGAGCGCCTGGTTTAAGGTTTTGCACCAAAATATCAGCTGATCCAATCATGGAGCCTAGGGCCGCCCTGTCGCTCTCAATTCCTAGATCTAGAACAACAGACTTCTTACCAGCGTTCAACCAAACAAAGTATGCACTTTGTCCTTTTACCGCCGAATCATAGTGTCTCGCGAAGTCGCCGGCCTCTCGTTCGATTTTTATAACCTCAGCGCCTTTTTGAGCTAACCGGCGCGTACAAAGAGGTGCTGCGACGGCCTGTTCCAACGCTACTACCTTTGTACCTTCAAAGATCATTCCTGAATTTAAATCCGATATAAAAAAGGGGGCTTTAACGCCCCCTTTTCATTTGCTTTGGCTTCTTAACCAGCCGAGTATCCAAGAATAGCTTTAGTCTCAAGGAATTCCTCAAAACCATGCTCTCCCCACTCTCTGCCATTTCCAGACTGCTTATATCCGCCAAAGGGCGCTTTTTGGTCCGGGCCAGCACCATTGACGTGGACATTACCTGATCGAATAAGTCGAGCGATCTTCGTAGCACGCTCCTGATCACCCGAAGAGATATAACCGCTCAAACCATACAAAGTATCGTTCGCAATGCGCACTGCATCTTCGTCGTTCTCATAGCCAATCATAGATAAAACAGGCCCGAAAATTTCCTCTTGGGCTATGGTCATATCGTTTGTGACGTGAGAAAAGACGGTCGGCTTTATATAATAACCCGCGTTTAAGCCTTCTGGACGACCCGTTCCGCCAGTTTCTAGCTTCGCGCCTTCGTCTATTCCCTTCTGGATCAGATTCTGAATTTTGTCAAATTGAATTTCAGAAACGACGGGGCCTATCGTGGTTTCCTCAGAATTGGGGTCACCAACTTTCACCTGCTCCGCAGCTGCTTTGGCGACTGCCGCTGCCTCGTCCATGCGCGATTTTGGCACCAACATTCTAGTAGGTGCATTACAACTTTGACCCGAATTAGTGCACATACCAAACACATCTCTAGCGATGGCCTGTTGGAAATCCGCGTCATCCAAAATAATATTTGCCGACTTGCCACCAAGCTCTTGCGCAACCCTCTTGACCGTTGGAGCGGCGTTCTTCGCCACTTCGATACCGGCTCGAGTTGAACCTGTGAACGACATCATGTCCACATCAGGGTGTGAGGATAGTGCTGCTCCAACAACAGGGCCATCACCGTTGACAAGATTAAACACGCCCGCAGGCACCCCTGCCTCGTGCATGACTTCTGCAAACAGGGTGGCGTTAAAGGGCGCTACTTCAGAGGGCTTGAGAATCATCGTACAACCGGCGGCAATCGCTGGTGCAACCTTGCAGGCGATCTGATTGATCGGCCAGTTCCAAGGCGTAATAAATCCACATACTCCAGCTGGCTCCTTAATAATCCTGCTTGTTCCCAGGTCCTGTTCAAATTCGTAATTCTTTAGGACTTCTAGTGTGGTCATAAAGTGACCCAGGCCCGCTGGTGCCTGGGCTTTTGACGCCAAGTTAACCGGCGCCCCCATTTCCTCGCTAATCACAGCAGCGACGTCACCAAGCCGCTCAGCATATTTAGCAATAATCGCCTCTAAGATGGCTATCCTCTCCTCTTTCGTCGTCAGAGAGAAAGAATCAAACGCAGCTTTCGCAGCAGCCACAGCCTTATTAATATCCTCAACGCCACCCATGGCGATCTGCCCAATGGATTGTTCGGTCGCCGGGTTTATCACATCGAGCAGTTCTGAGGTCGTCGGTGCTACCCACTCACCATTTATATAAAAATTCGTTCTATTACTCACAGGTCCTCCCTAATACAAAATACATTTATATTCTCACCACCATGGAAACCATTTCAGTTTCGCGAAGAATATCGTCATTTTACCTCGACTTAACCGAGAGTTAAATCTCGTGAAGCTGTACCTAACTCAGCCAATCAGACCAAATCGGTCTAGAGATACTTGGAAGGGGTGGCAACCTGCCAATCGATGCCCACGGAGTGTTTGGTCGATGAAAATCTGAACCAACCGATGCAGCGAAATCAAATTTCCTGGCAAGCCTTGCTAAATGAGTCGTCTTATCTCGATTCTGATTTCCCGATATCACCTCCAAGCCATTTCCTCCAGCAGCATGAAACGCGTCCAACAATTTCATCAACCTGCTGTTAGAAAATCCATATTTCAAAGGATGTGCTGCCACCGCCACACCACCGGCAGACTGAATCTCTTCACAGATCTCACTAAGGCTCATCCACGATGTTTTAACAAAAGCGGGTTGACCTGATGCCAGAAAACGATCGAAAGCCTGTTGAACATTCCGAACAATGCCCTCAGCAACTAGCACTTGAGCAAAATGAAGCCTGCCAGGAGGCCCTTGACCACAAAGCGAGGAAGCCTTGGCAAGGATATCTGTGCCCCCCTCAGCTTCGAGGCGTTCCGCGATTGCAACTGCACGACTCTCTCGGGTCAAATGTTGTCTCGTTATGGCACCCTTTAGTCTTGAGTTTTCCAAATCAAAATTGAGCCCTACTATGTGCACTTCATGTCTCTCCCAGGAGACACTGAATTCGCAACCGGAAACAATTCTTGGCTTCTCCCCCTTTAAACTACTATCTAACTTCTCATAAGCAGCGATGGAGTCGTGATCAGTTATAGAAACCATCTCACAACCCACTTCCGCCGCAGATCTAAGAATATCTCGTGGTTCCAGCTCTCCGTCGGAACAATTCGAGTGTATGTGAAAATCAACTTTCAATTGCTCGACCTAAAATAATGTGGAAAACAAACCTGAGCATAATCAACGCAAATTCTTTGGAGCAATGATACTCGCAGATTTCACTCCACAGACTCAACTTTTGACTTGCTGTCTTTCCTGGTTCGTTTCCTGCAGAATCTGCCGTTCTTGAACACAATGGGGAGATTCAATGAAAGGTACAGTACATTACGAACAAAAAGGTAACATCGCTGTAATGACGGTTGATAATCCGCCGGTGAATCCACTCTCATCAGGCGTGAGACAAGGCCTTACCGACGGAATTAATAAGGCAATTGCCGACAGCAGTATAGAGGCGATCGTTCTCACAGGAGCTGGTCGAGCATTCATTGCCGGAGCAGATATTTCCGAATTTGGAGGCAAGGCCGAAGGCCCCAGCCTGCACGATTGTTTGAACACCATGGATTCGAGCGAGAAACCGATCGTTGCTGCAATAAATGGAACCGCTTTTGGCGGCGGACTAGAAGTTGCTCTCTGCTGTCACTACCGAGTAATAGCTCCATCAGCCCCGGTTGGGCTACCCGAGGTGAAGCTAGGACTTCTACCAGGGGCCGGCGGAACGCAAAGATTACCAAGACTAATAGGTGCGGCTAAGGCGATGGATTTCATGATCAGTGGTGACCCGATTCCAGGCCCTGCAGCTAAAGAGCTTGGAATAGTCGACGCGGTTGTGGAAGGAGATATAGTCGACGGCGCAATTAAATTTGCCAACGACATTATCGCAAACGGGAGTCAGGTAAGACGAATTCGAGACGAAACTAGTATTATTGAGCAAGATAGAGGAAACGAAGAGATCTTCGAATCCGCTCGCAAGACAGCTGCTCGTAAAATGAAAAAGCGCTTCGCTCCCGAAATGATCATTCAATGCGTTGAAGCTGCCGTAAATGTTGGCGATTTCGATGCAGGCATAAAAGTTGAGCAAGAGTGCTTCGGCAAATGTCTAAAACATCCGCAGAGAGAGTCCCTCATTTACACCTTCTTCTCCGAGAGAGAGGTTGCGAAAATTCCAGATGTTCCAAAAGAAACACCAACGCAGCAAATTGAAAAAGCTGCTGTTATCGGATGCGGAACAATGGGCGGCGGTATTGCAATGAACTTTTTGAACGCCGGGATCCCAGTTAAATCACTAGAAATGGACCAGGAAGCCTTGGACAGAGGCTTTGGAGTGATAAAGAAAAACTATGACATCCAAGTTCAGCGAGGTCGCATGACTGCTGATGAGGTAGACCAACGTATGGCCCTACTCTCAGGCACGACTGAATACGAAGAGCTCAAAGATGCCGATGTAATTATTGAGGCTATCTATGAAAATATCGACGTGAAGGTTGAGGCGTTCCAAAAAATGGAAGCGGTAGCAAAACCTGGAGCCATCTTGGCCAGTAACACGTCTGGCCTCGATATAGACAAGATGGCCGCTGCAACTTCACGGCCTGATGCAGTCATTGGACTCCACTTTTTCAGTCCGGCGAACGTGATGAAGTTGTTAGAAGTTGTGAGAGGAAAAGACACCAGCAAGGAAACGATCGCTTCTTCGATGAAACTTGGCAAGACACTTAACAAGATCGCTGTTTTATCTGGAAATGCGCCTGGCTTCATCGGCAACCGTATGTTGGCGGGCTATACACGCCAGGCCGGCGAAATAATTCTGCAGGGAGCCACTCCATACCAGGTAGACAACGTATTACTTCAGTTCGGAATGCCAATGGGGCCGTTCCAGATGAACGATTTGGTAGGCCTAGATTTAGGATGGCGGGCGAGAAAACTTGGAGGCATGAAGCCTGAGGACGTCCCAATTACGGCTAGGGTTGCGGACAAACTTTGCGAACTGGAACGTTTTGGCCAGAAAACGAGTCGCGGGTTTTATATCTATCCAGAGGGGAGTAGAGCCGGCCAACCGGATCCCGAAGTAGTGTCAATGGTAGAGGAAACTTCCGCGGAGCTCGGCATCACCCGCCGTGAGATCTCAGATGAAGAGGTCCTGAAGCGTTGTCTCTATCCCTTAATCAACGAGGGAGCACGTTTACTAGAGCAAAAGATTGCTATTCGGCCTTGTGATATAGATATCGTCTACATGAATGGATACGGGTTCCCAGAAGTAACTGGAGGACCTATGTTCTGGGCCGACCAACAAGGACTCGACAAAATACTCGCTGATATCAAGAAATTTGGAGAGGAGTATGGTGGTGAGATATGGGAACCAGCCCCACTTTTGATGAAACTAGTAGACGAAGGAAAGACTTTCCAAAGTCTTCAAGGATAGGAGGTTTGGGGGAGCCCTAAAAAACAAGGCTCCCCCCATTTCGCGAATGTTCTTACGTCGAGTTCAATGGATGGACTTTCTTCCTAGAAAGGAAATTCTATTGCCTGCTAGGTTTCTGCTCGCCATATCGTTTTTAGTATTACCTGGACTAGCTCTGGGACATGGCGTGGCTGAGGGTGATGCTAACTTTCTCCAGCAAAGAGAGGGCTTCCATTTTTGGCCCTACTTTTATCTGGGCGCTAAACATATGGTCACTGGCTATGACCATCTCTTATTTTTAGCGGGCGTCGTATTCTTCGTTAATCGTCTGAGCGATGTCGTTATATATGTAAGTCTATTCGCTCTTGGACATACGCTGACGCTAATTTCAGGAGTCTTTTTTGACGTTCCTGCAAACGTCTATCTCGTCGATGCAATTATAGGGATATCCGTGATCTACAAGGCAGCCGAGAACCTCGGCGGTCTCGAATCTATTGGTGTTAAAGTCAATCCAAAAGCTGCAGTCTTCGGGTTTGGTTTAATCCACGGACTCGGTCTTGCGACCAAGCTTCAAGAGATATCAATCTCCGAAGATGGATTACTAGGCAATTTGATCGCTTTCAATATTGGGGTCGAGATGGGTCAGATACTAGGGCTATCCTTTCTGGTGATTATAATTTTCGCCCTCAAAACAATTCCGCGTTATGGATCCTATTATTTGGCTTCTAATGTGTTGATCATGATCGGAGGAATTATTTTGACCGTTTATCAACTCACCGCTTACGCACTTCTTAGTTAAGGACTTAATCAACTTAGAATCCACCCTCCGTCTACCTCTACGGTCGTCCCGGTAACAAAGTCATTCTCCACCAAAAAAATAATGGCCTTAGCAACCTCCTCAGGTGTTCCAGCCCTTTGTATTAAGTTTTTTGCGGTAGCCGCTTGCAACATATTCTGTCTCTGGTCCGATTCAGGCCCAAACATCGGCGTGTCTACCACTCCTGGTGAAACCACGTTGATTCTTCGAGGTGCGATTTCGGGGGCAATCGCCCTGGAAAACTGCTCAACGGCGCCTCCAACCGATGCTAATGCCGCTTGTCCTGGTTTTGCCCTTCGAGCCGGCGCTCCACTAACGAGCACAATGCTTCCTTGCTCGGTTAAGTGCTCCGTACCCAATCGCACGACATTCGTATACCCCCAAAGCTTGTCAAACGAAGCTTGATATGCGGATAACTCCATTTTCAAAAAAGGGCCTGAAGCTCTCGAACCACCCGTCGCGGCGCTTATTAAGATGTCAAAGGGTGCCTCTTTCGCAAAAAGATTCTCAAGAGACTCAGGATTTCTTACATCGCATTTCTCAAGCCTGATTCCCGTTCTCTCTCCAGCTTTACTTGGGTCTCTGCTGATTGCGACCACCTCAACACCAGAGTCCCGAAGAAGCTCACAGGCAGAGAGCCCAATTCCAGATGTACCACCGAATATGAGTGCCTTCTTACCGTCTAAATCCACGTGAACCTCCCCTTAATCTTATAAAACTAGACGCAACAATATCTGCGAATAATACGCTGATACTCTAATATGGGTGCGAAGATTTGAACACAATTTGGAGACTAATTTGTATCCATCTTCCAGACTGAATGATGCCGCCGATCGAATCAGAGAACGACGATCGGTAAGAGCAGCAGATATCCTAGAGCCCGGGCCTAGTGACACGGAGCTAAATGAAATGCTGGAAATTGCGAGCCGTGTTCCTGATCACGGTAAATTGGGTCCCTGGAGATTTCTTATTTTCGATGGCGATTCACGGCAAAAATTTGGTGAACTACTAAGAAATCAATTTGCCGAAACAAACCCAGATTCTAATGAGGCTATCCTTGAGCGCGAATATTCCCGATTCATGAGAGCTCCCAACGTAGTTACAGTTATCAGTAGCGTCGATCCAACGAGCAGAATACCTGAATGGGAGCAAATTTTGTCCTCGGGAGCGGTCTGCCAGAACTTGTTAGTTGGGGCAAGCCTAATGGGGTTCGCTGCACAATGGCTGACTGAATGGTATACCTATGACGAGGTCATTACGAAATCTCTCGGATTATCAGAAAATGAAAAAGTTGCTGGCTTTATTTATATCGGGTCTGCTGAAGCCAAGCCTTCAGAACGAGGACGGCCGGATCTACGATCTCGTATTGCCAAATGGAATCCTGCTTAACGAATAAATTCACTAACGATTTAGGGGTTCTTGATTGAAAAATCTGTATCAAATTTTCCCGACGGACCATAGACGGTCGAGCGACTGTAGAAACCACTGGTTTTGAGGGTAACAGAGACATCCTCACCTCCCCGGTTTTCCCAAAACCAGCCGTGAATCCCACTAAAGGGCGCGACGAAGTTACCGTGGTTCCCCATTGAAGTGGCGACTCGGAAACTGACAGCGTCTTCGGGATCGGTACCATCCTCCTCACTGTGAAAATCAAATAATACTTCAGCCTGCTCTGCGGACATCGTTGATGCCGTCCATGAAAACAACATACTCTGACCTTCTTCCAAGCGATATTTATATTCGAGGGACTCAAAAGGCGCGAGCTCAAAAACTCTTTCATCTGTTTGAAACGACAAGTCTTGTTCGGTAAACGCCCCAACGGAGTAGCCGCTCATACCTTTGATACCCATCATCTCCCCTAATCCGGTTGGATCCGAATCAAACTCGGCCGGCAAAACGAAAACGGTTAGGGCTATAGCTGAGGCAACTAACGAGGCGATGAGCACTTTCAAAAGCCCTCCCCGCTCTAAATGGTATTCGTTGTTCAAACCTTTCACCTTCTCCCGCCTAATCCATCCTTGCAATATAGCGGTTGTGGCAGGCCCTGCATACATTATAGATCTCTCCACCCGCCTCAAATAAAGCGTCAGCATCCTTGTTTTCTGCAGCTTGGCGTGCCTTGAGAGCGGCCAAGGTTAGGCCTTTTGAATAAGCATCCCAATCAGATTCATTCGGAGAGTATCCGTCTATTAGAAGAAGATTCCCCCCCTCAGCTACAACTGTTGCGGCGTTGATGACACTCAGCCATCCCTCCTCGGTAGTTGGTTGCAGATCTACTTCACCATCTTCGGTGATTATAAAGCCAGCTGATCCCCAGATTTTATCGGCTGAAGGCTCAAGATAGGAGGTCATCATCTGATAAGTGCTCCCAGTCGCCTCCGGTAAGACCTGCTGGGTCTCTTGCTCGGCACAAGCCGCACAAATTGTTATCAGCAAAAGCCCAAGTAATTTCTTCATTGTTCCACCATTACCTTTCAATATTTCACACTTAACGAGCGGTCAGCCTAAGCCATCGTCGAAACAATCCGGCTACAAAAGGCGTTAATCGGGTTTTTCGGAAAGCGTCTGACAATTTCTTCAAATATTCACTACGGGTGGGATAGCTGAAAATCGTAGAAGAGATAGAGCCCAACCCTAGGTTGTTCGTCATCATTACCACCAGCGGAGCGATATCATCTCCTGCGTTTGGGCCTATGATCGTAGCCCCTAATATCTGATCTCCGCCTCTTTTCGCGAGAACACGAACAAATCCGTGCTCCTCTCTGTGCGCTCCTTCACTGAGCTTCCCTACCTTGATTCGATCGAGTTCGTCAAAAAAACACTCATAGGTGTCATACTCTTCACCTTGATCATCCAGCATTCGAGTATTCGCACCGACTGACGCCACCTCGGGTTGAGTGTAAGTCGATCGGGGAGTTTTTTCCGGAGAGACCTTCGCCGTATTGGCAAATAAAGCATTTTGGACCAAGGCTCTGGCCTGGGCATCGGCAAAATGCGTAAATTGGTAATGTCCCGTGCAGTCACCTATCGCATATATTTTTTTATTAGTGGTTCTGAGCTTGCTGTCGATCAGCGGATGACCAAACCCATCGCATTTTACTCCTAAAGCAGAAAGACACAGCTCTTCTGTATTGGGCTGCCTCCCCAACGCGACCAAAATTTTCTGACATTTATAACTACCCGACTGAGAAACGACTGTTCCGCCACCCTCTATTCGCTCCACCCGATCTCCTGTGTGGACTAGCACTCCGTCTCTCTCTAGCGACGACTGTAATGGCCCGCTGACGAAGTTCTCCTCAGCAGGCAACAAACTGTTTTGCGCCTCAAACAAGTGCACCTTAGTTCCAAGCTTCGCCATAACTTGGGCCAACTCACAACCAACCGCTCCACCTCCGAGAATCGCTAAGGATTCAGGAAAATCAGTTAATTCAAAAAAACTCTCTGGCGTCAACGGATTAGCTTCTTGCAGCCCGGGAATGCGGGGTAGTTTAGAACGAGCACCAGTCGCTATGACAAACCGTCGGCTAGCCAGAGTTACACCTCCCACCACCAACTCACCGCTGGATTTAAAAGAACCCTCCCCCAGAAAAACATCAACCCCTGCTTCTGCATACCGCTGTACCGAATCATGATGAGCTATCGAGGCGCGAATTTGCCTCATCCACGAGAAAGCATCCTCAAATGACGCGTCTTTATTTCTTTGCGTATAGGCCAATAACGCTTTTGAAGGAACGCAACCGTTGTTCAAGCAATCCCCTCCCATATGAGCCTTTTCAACTAGCGCAACATCTGCTCCTAGACCTGCGGCAGAGATAGAAGCGATAAGTCCAGCTGGCCCCGCTCCCACGACCACCAAATGATATTTTTTTTTGGGAATTGGATTTTGATAACTTGGCGGCCAGACCAGTTGCTTCAGAAGCTCATTCGGATCATCAACCTCGTGAACTAGTTCATCCGCCTGCATTACCATTCTCCATCACTTGGTTGAGGTTTTTGGTCGCAAGACGGGCGATAAAGATAACTAAAACCGCGGTCGCGGCAAGCCCGACAATAAACAGCCACTCCCGTCCAACCGCTTCCCCCGAGGCTCCAGAAAATAGTTGAGATATATCAGACGCAGCCGCTCCCAGGTAAACATAAAGCAAAGTCCCTGGAATCATGCCCATCCAAGACGCGAGGACATAGCGGGAAAGGCGGACTGAGGAAACCCCCCAAGCATAATTCAGTAGATTATAAGGAAACAGAGGCGAAAGCCTTGTCAGCAGGACGACAAAAAATCCCCGCTCGCCGATAGCGCGATCTAGGGAGCGATAGCGGGCATCCTCAGATATCTTCCCTTCTACCCAAGCTCTGGCTAAATAGCGCCCAATTAAGAACGAGCAACTAGCGGCCAACGTACTCGATAAGGACACGACTACTAGACCTTCCACAAAACCGAATAGCCAGCCCCCACCAATTGTGAGGAGGCTTCCAGGCAATAGCAGTACTGTCGCCAAAATATAGACGCCCAGGAAGACGAGCCATGAGACATTTGGATTTTCCTGTATCCAGCCAAATATGGATTGGGTCATCTCGCGAATTGGCAAACCCAAACCAGCCAAAACAAGCAAGGCTGCCGCCAAGGCAAATATAGACATCCGTTTCATTCTTCTATTTCGTCGACCCCTCAGAGTTATTATGACTTTATTGCCGGCTACATCGAAAAAATGTGATCAGGTACTAGAGTTTTAAATTCAGTTTCTTTGACTCTAGTCTCTTCAACATTTCCGGTTTGATTTCCGACGCTTTCCTTGTAAGCAGGTTAAATCTAACGGAAATAGCCTCAGCGGACATAATCAGCTGACCATCTCTCTCGCGAAAAAATAAATGCGCGAAACGCTGTATTTTCCCTCGCGCTTCTGTCAGACCAGACATTACGGTAAAAACATCGCCCTCTTTGAGAACCCCATGAAACGTTTTTCGAAATTCTGCTACAGCGCCACCCTCTGAATCACTAACCTGCTCGTCCCCCATGAGATGTGTCCACAAATTCGGGACCGAATCTGAGGCTTTGCCCATGTAGCTTGGAACCTTCAAATTTCCAGCACTATCACAATCCTCAGACCTAACGAGGCCTCTTCCCGATACAACGAACCCAGCCTCTTCAGCCTTAGACATAGAGATATTGCTAATCGGAAAAGCCTCAATCAATCCACGCGGTATCACCTCCGGGATCTCCTCTACTGAGCGACTGGTCTCTTCAGAGCAATTCAGTGGATCGCTCAATTGCAACAGCATTGAGCAGAAAAGCTTTCCGCTTGAGGTGTCTTGAAGATATGCGAGACAATCGAAATCACCAGCAGAACTGCTCTCGGACAAGCCATAAAAGTGTCCCGAAATTGGCGCAGATAATCTCGCTTCATTTTGGAAGCGAATATGCGCGCATTTTATACCTCTATAACTTTCCTCATCCTCTTTAGCTCTCTTATTTGTGGTCATTGCCAAGCCCGCGACAAAAGTCTCATAGAGTTTTTCCACGCAATACCTAACATTCATGTGGTCGTTTTCGTCACACTCCCACCGGTTTACGCTGCCACGATAAGTCAACATAGATTGACCATCTGAGCTTCAGGAACGCCGACTGAATTTGCGAAAAATTTTTTCATTTTCCCTTAATTACTTTCTTACGAGAGACAAAATAAAGAACAAATCCTACCAATATCAGAAGCACGGCAGCGACACCCTCGGTCGGACGAGCTCGAATAAGAAAACCAAGGGTTAACAACATGATTGCCGCGTAAAGCAGAATCGGCAACGGGTAGAGTGGCACCTTGAAGGGCCGAACAAGGTTTGGCTGAGTTATACGAGAAAAGATAACACCTATGACGGTAACTAGGGAGTTAAAGGCTAAGACTGCCCCTGAAAAATAAATAATCGACTCAAAACTGGAGGTTGCAATCAAAATCACGGTAAGGACGGTAAGTGCCAAAACGGCATTGACCGGCACCCCACTTCCACTCTCTCGACCAAGCCAGCGAAAAACGTGAAAGTCCTGACCAATGACAAAAAGGGTGCGAGGGCCAGTTAGGAGCATCGCGCTGGCGGTGGAAACTAATAGTACGGCAAGAAGCGCTGAAAAAATCTTGGCAGCTCCCTCACCGAAAACATGCTCACTCACTACGAAACCTATCTCGAGTTTGTTCGCCATTAGGCTCATCGGCGTTGAGCTCAGAAAGACAATGTGGATCAGTATATAGAGCACCGCCACAAATAAGGTTCCTGTTATCAAAACGACCGGCAAGTCCGATCGAGGGTTTTCAAATTCGCCGACAATATAGGTTGCCGCGTTCCACCCGGTATAAGCATAGTTAACAAAAATAAGCGCAGTCGCGAAGGCGCCTGTTGATACGAGACTTATCTCCTCAACACCCAACGACCACTGCAAATCTTGGACTGGCGCCATAACGAGCGGGACTATGGCAATGAACGCTAAAATAACGAGCACTTTTATGGCAGTAATAGTCTGCTGGAAAAAGGCGCTGCCGGAACGTGCTCCCAAATGTACCAAAGCCACGCAGACAACCATCAGGATCGCAAACCAGGTCACTGAGAGGCCTGGGAACATCGTCTTTAAATAAGAACCAGCAGTTATGCTTACTAGCGCTATCGGGGCAGAAAAGCCTAGCGTCACTGAAATCCACCCTGAGACAAAACCACCAGCAGGGTGAAACACCTCACCAACAAAATTATATTCGCCCCCAGAACGAGGATACGCGGCGCCCAACTCTGCATAGGCGAGCGCGCCACAGAGCGCCAGGATACCGCCCAATAACCAGAGGAGGATAATCACACTCGGAGATTGAATATCCGCCAATTGAAACCCGAGGCTGGTAAAGACTCCGGTGCCAACCATGTTGGCAACGACCACAGTGACCCCAGTCCGCCGCGAGAACTTATCAGTCGATCCGATCATTATCCTGAGGGACCGCGTATACTCGTAGCATATAAATCAGTCGTCACTATTATGTCTCTAAACCTGTTGATTCGACCCGCTGACGTCTCGGATATGGCTAATATAACGGATTTATTGCCTGAACTCGCGGATTTCGATGTCCCCAAAAAACGAAACCAGGAGGATCTTTGGAGAAGTGATCTTGAGCTTTTGAAGAAGATCCTCAATCAAGAAGCTGCCAACTCATTCTGCGACGTGGCTCTTGCCGGCGATGAACCAGGTCGGTTGGTAGGCGTCGTAATTGTGACGATGAGAGGCGAGTTGCTAAGCGGATCACCGAGCGCGCATCTCGAGGCTATCGTGATCGACAAGGAATGCAGAGGAAACGGGCTAGGTCGAAAACTCTTGCAACATTCTGAGACGAAGGCACGTGAACTCGGTGCCGAGTCGATGTCTCTTCACGTGTTCGCGAACAACCATCGGGCTCGATCTCTTTATGCGGGAAATGGCTACGATGAAGAACTTATTCGGGCTATCAGATGGCTCTCCTAACGAAAGTAGCCAAAGCCCTAATATAAATCATCTATTGCGCACGATAGTTACCATCTCTCTTTTCAAAAAACGCCGCGATAGCCTCCTGATGATCTGGCTCAGCATGACAAACAGCCTGAAAGCTCGCAGATTTATCCAAGGTCTCGTCTAGGGTGCTCTTTTCACTACCTTTAATGAGCTGTTTCGCTAACCGGACCGCATGTGGCGGATTTTTAGCAATCAACTGAGCAATTTCTGTCGCTCTGGCCATTAGTTCCTCAGGCGCCAAAACCTCTGATACGAGGCCCATTTGCAATGCCTTATCCGCTTTAATCGGTTCGCCCGTAAACGACATATAGCTCGCATTTGAAACACCTACAGCCCGAGGTAAAAACCAAGCGCCTCCGTCTCCAGGAATAAGACCAAGTTTCACGAAACTCTCCGCAAATAAAGCCGTTTCGCTTGCTATTCGGATGTCACACATCGTAGCTAAATCACAACCCGCCCCAACCGCGGGACCATTCACGGCTGCTATTATTGGTACTGTGAGACTATTTATTGCTCTTGGTATTTTCTGGATCCCGCTTCTGTAGGCTTCAGCTTGGTCAAATGGATCGCCGCTGAACATGCCGGTACGATCCCGCATGTCCTTAACGTTTCCACCTGCACAGAACGCACTCCCAGCGCCAGTCAAAACAACCGCTCGGACAGATTTATCATCATTTATTTCTTTGCAGACCTCCACAAAATCTTCAAACTGCTCGTCACCGGTTAAGGCATTTCGAGTATCCGGGCTATTCATTGTCAGGCTCAAAACATAGCCATCTTTATCGCGCTCTAAAAAGCTCACAATAGGTCCTCCCATTGATTTACAAATCGTTGCCACTCTATCATTTGACGTGGTTAGACCTCTAATTTATTTCCTTTTCGACAAACTGGAGCGGAATATTGCAAAAAAAAGAACTCATGGGTGGTTTATCTGATTTCTCCCTTTTGGTTCTTTGCGGAGGAAAAGCGACAAGACTAAACCGACGGAATAAGCCCTTGTTGCCGGTCAGGGTAAATGGACGTACGAAGCCAATGATTGATCACATCATCAGCGCTTGCGATGGTGCGCTTGATATAATTATCAGCGCCAACAGCGACATCGAGACCTACAAATCACGCGGGCGCGTTGTTTCTGATCCCTTGTCCCAGCCGGGCAACGAGGGGCCGCTAATTGGCATACTCGAAGGCCTGAAAATCTGCTCGACCAGGTATTTACTGGTAGTGCCGGGGGATACACCTTGTCTTGAGAAAAATTGGCACCGCAGACTTCTCAAAGGAGTATTACTAACTGATGAAAGCGCCTTGGTGGCCCACGATGGCCACCGGCGCCAAAATCTACACTGCTTAATACCACTCTGCGCCGCCTCTTCTTTGGAAAAATTCCTTTTAACGGGCAAACGTTCTGTAAAAGATTGGCTCGAGGAACTAAGCGCGGCCGATGTTTTTTATCCCCGAAAGGATATGTTCCTAAATGTGAACGACGAAACCCATCTGGAGCGGCTACTCTGACCGATTAGGCCGCCATTTGGGATTGAACGTAGTTTTGCTCCCCGGTTCTCTCAATCAACCCAAGCTGAGTTTCCAACCAATCCACATGCTCTTCTTCTGATCGAAGAATTCCTTCTAGCAAGTTTTTCGTCACAAAGTCTTTGTGCTCATCGCACAACGTGATGCCTTCTCTCAAATCAATGAGGGCATCCATTTCCAGACTAAGGTCACCCTCCAAGAGCTCACTTATATTCTCTCCAATCTTAAGATGGCCCAGATCCTGGAGATTAGGCAGACCTTTCAAGAATAATATTCTCGCGATCAACTCATCCGCATGCTTCATTTCATCGATCGATTCGTCCATCTCGTACTTGCCTAGTTTTTCTAGACCCCAATCAGTCAACATTTTCGAATGCAAGAAATACTGATTAATCGCTGTAAGCTCGTTTTTTAAAACTTTATTAAGAGAGATGATTATTTCTGGGGCCAGCGTATTCATATTTTATCTCCTAGATTGCGAGAATCCTGCACCAAAAGACAACCGAGATCAAGAAAAATATTACATAAGTTATTGATTTATAACGATAATTATTCTCATTAGTGATTAATTATCAACAGGCAATTGTAAAGTAATTGCAATCGAGAATGATTTGCAGTTACGATAAGGGACGGAGGGACTTTATGTACGTTTGTTTATGCGGTGGTGTCACCGACAACGAAATTAAAGAACAAGTAGAGCTTGGAGCAGAGTCGGTCTCTGATCTTCAAAAAACTCTGCCTATCGGACTGTGTTGTGGCACTTGTGATGTAGTCGCGGAGCAATTCATCAAGAGCTTTTTACCGGGCGCGAAGGACATCAGTTACGCTGCATAGTCGGACTAGTAGTCCAATTGATCATCAATAGCATGTCCAATCTTTGGGATGAGCATAGATCGGTCAAAAACGATCACCTGATCTCCGCTTTGCTTAAGACCTCGGGTTTCTACAGTGACAATTCCTTGATTGGGGCGAGATTTAGACTCCCTTATCGATAATACCTTTGACTCTGCGTAGATCGTATCTCCCACAAAAACTGGACCCGTTAATCGCACTTTGTCCCAACCTAGATTAGCGATCGTCTTCTGGGAAACATCAGAAACACTCATACCAGTAACCAATGAGATGGTAAGACATGAATTCACAAGCACTCGTCCAAACTCCGTCTTCTCACCATACTCTCGGTCAAAATGGAGTGGGTGTTGGTTCATGGTCAATAACGTAAACCAGGTGTTGTCTGTCTCCGTTATCGTTCTCCCCGGTCGATGTTCGTAGACATCACCTTCCTTAAAATCCTCCAAGTACCGACCATAGGACTCTCTATATCTTTGGTCCCCTACTTTTTTCGCATCTGCTACCATTTGATTCTCCTCCAGAAGCCATTCATAGTGGCAGACTATTCCTTAATCATACACCCGTAATTGATGCCTCAGCACTCGCCCCCGGTAGATTATATTGAGAGAACCTCCGAGTTGTACGCCGGACTCGGCTATCCTCAATATGACTGGGTGAAAAATTCGACTTGCCCAGAACTAACTTTTATAAATAAACCTCTCAAAGAATCTAAGGTTGGGCTTATTTGCTCCGGGGGTATTTATCGCAAGGGGCAAATAGCATTTCATTTCAAGGATGACATTAGCTACCGCTTAATCGAGGCAAATACTGAGATCACGGATATCAGGACTACACACTTCGCATATGATTTAACGTCTTCGAGGAAAGACCCAAGTTGTGTTTTCCCGTTAGCATCGCTTCGAGAATTTGTCGCCAGGGGTAAGATAAAGTCCCTGGCTGAGCATGCGATTACCTTCATGGGAGGGATTTATTCCCACCGTAAAGTTCGAGAGATGCTCGCACCGAGCATCCGAGACTATTTTATCAAACAGGAGGTCGATCTCGCGATCCTAGTGCCTGTCTGACCAGTTTGCCATCAGTCCGTTGGACTGATCGCAAGAGACCTTGAGGCAAATGGAATCGCGACCGTTTCCTTAACAAGCGCATGGTCCATCACAGAGAGCGTAAAAGTTCCGAGAGCAGTTTTCATAGACTACCCCCTCGGTCAAACAGCTGGCAGAGCCGGAGACAGACAAGAACAATTATCAGTCATGGAAAGTGCCTTGGACGCTATCGAGGCGATAGATGAACCCGGTGTGATAGTAGACCCAGGTCTACGATGGGAAGACGGTACCCAGTGGAAAGAGACAGCAATGCGGCCCAACCACGGCAAGGAAACGAGTACATCTGATGATGATCGCCTTCCGAGAAGCGAGACCCCTGTTTATCAAGCATTGGATGACCTCACAAACATTGAGAAGGACTGTCAAACCTGCGTCTTTCTGAGCGAAAGCTGATTTGTTACCAAAACTTAGGGATGCTTCGAGGAAAAAGACTTCCTCAAATCGATTACGGATATCTGGGAACAGAGCATGCCAAGCAACATCAAACAGCAACCGAAAAATTCTCTTGATGAAAGGATTTCATTCAAAAACGCGTAACCACCGATCGCTCCAAACACTGCCTCCAGACTCAAAATAATCGCGGCGTGAGTAGGATGAGCCTTTTCCTGCGCGACCACCTGGAGCGTATAAGCGACGCCCACTGTGATTATCCCCGCGTAAACGAGTATATACTTCGCGTCCATCACATCGCCCCAACTGGTCGTTTCAAAACCGACAGAGACCGCGAGTCCCAGCAGACCGCACACCAGAAACTGCCCCAGAGCAATCAAGAGTGCTGGCAACTTTTTTGTGAAGTAGTCTATTACCAATATATGCAAGGCCCAACAGACGGCTCCCACCAACAATAATGAGTCGCCTAGGCCTATTGTCAGTGACTCATCAACACTCAATAGATAGAGCCCGACAGTCGCTACACCACTACCTAGCCATGCATTGAAAGAGGTCCTGCGCCCTAATGCCAAACCAAATATCGGTACCAGGACCATATAAAGCCCAGTGATAAATGCTGCATTCGAGGCGTTCGAATGGACAATACCCACTTGCTGGAAAGCCCCCGCAAGAAACAAAACAACTCCCACTGAAATTGAAGCCACGACCAGCGACTTGGTTGAAAACTCTTTGATATAGCCTCGGCGCCAAAAAAACCAGACAATCGGAAGTAGACTCAAAGCGCCAAGGAGAAATCGAACACCTATGAACGCAAAAGGCCCCATATAGTTCATACCAAGCACTTGAGCGACAAAGCCAAAGCCCCAGATCGCGGCAGTGAGGAGAAGCAAAATGTTGGCTAACAATCTCTTCTTGCCCTGTTAGCCTGTAATTTAATAGAGCTGTTTCTTATCCACCAAAATCGTCGAAAGCGATGTTTTCAGGCTCCACACCTAAGTCATCAAGCATTTGTGATACGAGCTGGTTAACGATGGGTGGACCACACATATAATATTCGCAATCCTCTGGACTTGGGTGATCCTTCAAATAGTTTTCTAAAACAACGGCGTGAATAAAACCTTTATAGCCCGTCCAGTTGTCTTCTTCCCGCTCCTCAGAAAGCGCCACGTGCCATGAAAAATTCTCATATTCCTCTTCTAGGCGATCAAATTCTTCCTTATAAAACATTTCACGCAAGGAACGCGCTCCATACCAATAGCTCATCTTGGCTTTAGTGTTCTTCCTAAGAAGCTCATCGAAGATATGGGAACGCAGGGGTGCCATACCTGCACCACCGCCAATCCAGATTTTTTCTGCCGGAGTGTCCTTTACGAAAAAATCCCCATATGGACCAAAGACTGTAATTTTGTCGCCCTTTTTCAAATTCGCTACGTAAGTTGACATTGCGCCCGGCGGCAAACCCTCTGTCCGCGGCGGAGGCGGAGCCACTCGAATATTAAATTTCAAGATGCCTTTTTCTTCAGGATAATTTGCCATCGAGTACGCTCGAATGGTCGTCTCTTCTACCTTGGATTTCAGATCCCAGAAATTGAAATTGTCCCAATCTTCTCGATATTCATCCTGGACATCGATCGTCGACCAGCTCATGTCGTAAGGCGGGATTTCGAGCTGAACATATCCCCCGGCTCTGAAATCGACGTCCGCACCCTCGGGCAGTTTAAGATTGAGTTCCTTAATCATCGAGGCCACATTGTCGTTGGATTCAACTTCACATTCCCAACGCTGAACGCCTAAAGCATCCTCCGGCACTTGAATTTTAAGGTCCTGTTTAACTGCGACCTGACAGGATAGACGCCAATCGTCACTAATTTCACCTCGGCTAAAGTGTCCTTCCTCGGTCGCGAGAATACTTCCACCGCCATCCGTTACTTGGCATCGGCATTGCGCACAAGTCCCCCCGCCACCACACGCGCTAGCCAGGAACACGCCCTTTGAGGCCAAAGTTTGTAGTAACTTTCCCCCGGCGGGAACCTGAATAGCTTTTGACTCATCGTCGTTAATTAATATCGTTACATCTCCAGTGCTGACTAGTCTTGACCTGGCGAACAAAATCACCATGACCAGTAACAGCACCAAGGAGGTGAACATTACCACGCCGAGTATTACATTAGGGTCCAAAGTCATTTACTCCATCAACTCTCTTAAAAATTTTAGACGTCAATCCCGCCAAAGGATAGGAAGCACAAGCTTATCAGACCGACCGAGACGAAGGTTATGCCTAGGCCCCTCAACCCTTCTGGGACATCACTATATTTTAATTTTTCTCTTACCCCTGCCAGGGCAACGATTGCCAATGCCCAGCCGACACCGGCCCCAAGGCCAAAGACAACTGATTCTGTGAACGTTTGGCCTTGATCTATCATCATTAAGGACGCGCCAAGTATCGCGCAGTTTACAGTTATAAGTGGAAGGAAGACCCCCAAAGCGTTGTAGAGCACTGGGACATACTTATCCAGGACCATCTCAAGAATCTGGACCATCGCAGCAATAACGCCTATATAGGCCAGTACGCCTAGAAAACTCAAATCAACATCAGGGAAACCAGCCCATGCCAGGGCACCCTCTTTCAACAAGAAGTTATAGATCACATTGTTGAGAGGAACAGTAATCGCCAAAACAACGATCACAGCAATTCCTAAACCTAGAGCAGTCGATATTTTCTTTGAAACAGCAATAAAGGTGCACATTCCAAGAAAGAAGGCGAGAGCCATATTTTCAATGAACACAGCCCTAATAAAAAGTCCTAGATAGTGGTCCATGCCTAGGCCGCCTCTTTATATTGGATATTGGGCGCGATCTCGAACTCTTCCTCCTCCACCTGATCCGTTTTCCAGGCTCGAATCGCCCAAATGAAGAACCCTATAATGAAGAAGGCACTAGGCGCGAGAAGAAACATACCATTTGGCTCATACCAACCACCATTGGCAACGGTAGGGATGATTTCTATTCCGAAAAGTGTTCCAGCTCCCAAGGGTTCTCTAATAAGCGCCACGCCTAGGAGAATCACACTGTATCCCAGCGCATTTCCGAAACCATCAAGGGTCGACATCCAAGGCCCGTTTTGCATGGCGAATGCTTCGGCCCGTCCCATCACGATACAGTTAGTGATTATCAAAGACACAAAGACCGAAAGCTGCTTTGAGATATCGTACGCAACCGCCTGCAGCACCTGATCAACCACAATTACAAGAGACGCTATAATGGTCATCTGGACTATTATGCGTATGTTCGTAGGGATGTAATTTCTTACAAGTGATACCGCTAAATTAGACATCGTCGTCACGAACAAGACCGCTAGACACATTACGGTAGTTGTAGACATGCTAATCGTTACCGCAAGCGCAGAACAGATC
>CAJXCK010000035.1 GCA_913051785.1 uncultured Gammaproteobacteria bacterium | reverse complement strand
CGGGTGCTCCCCACTGCATACTAAATCTTTTCGTGATGTGAGGCTTAATCTGAGACCCCAGGCCCAATGTAAATCGCCCTTGTGAGTAGGCATTCAGATCGTGGCCCAGATTCGCCAAATTCATTGGACTCCTCGCGAAAGCAACCGCAATTGAAGTCGCTAATTCAAGACGCTGACTGTGCTCTGCAGCAAGCACAAGAGGGAAAAAAGGGTCATGGTTCATTTCGGCAGTACGAATTCCGTCGTAACCCAAACTTTCCAGTCGCGTGACCATCTCTGGCACTTCTTTCAAATTCGACCCGATTCCAGCATCCACTTTCATTCAACTTCTCCTTTAACTCAAACTATCCAGCCGACAATTCTGAAATAATCTTGATTCTTTCTGATTTCGGAATATTTGCATAAGCTGCCGATGTGCGGTCAACAATATCGCCATACCTGGATCGTATCTGACCGGCTACCTTATCTGGCTCACCAATAATTGCGAATTCAGACATAATCTCTGGTGTAATCAATTCACCCATTTCAACCCACCGACCCTGTTTGGACATACTGTTAAGATCGCCTTGAAGATCTCCTACTCCAATACTATCCAATACTGGCTTGTAAGCAGGAGTCGATCCGTAAAAGGCAATCTGCTGGGCTGTCGCCTTCTTAGCCTCTTCGAGCTCTTCTTCAGTCTGTCCAGTGCAGACAAAAACAGGATAGCTAATTTCAAAATCAGCTCTGGATTTACCAGCTTTAGCAAACCCTTTCTCCAAGGAAGGCAAAGTCGTTTCACGTAGGTACTTTTCGGTTGTGAAAGCATGAACAATCATCCCATCCGCAACTTCACCGGCTACTTCTGTCATCTTTGGGCCAACCGCTGCCAAAAACACTTTTGGCGCTCCAAAGTCGTTACCTGAAGGTGTAAAAAAAGGCGTCATCAGTGTATGGGTATAAAATTTTCCCGCAAATTCGAGCGCTTTACCCTCATGCCAATTATCCCAGATAGCCCGCATTGCGAGAATAAATTCACGCATTCTGGCCGCGGGACTGGACCAGGGCATACTAAAGCGCTTAGTAATATGCGCTCTAATTTGAGAGCCTAAACCCAATACAAACCGTCCTTTGGAATAAGCATTCAGGTCGTGTCCAATATTAGCCAAAGTCATGGGCGACCTAGCAAAGGCAACGGCAATAGAGGTCATTAATTCGACCTTTTCCGTGTGCTGCGCCGCCACCAAAAGCGGAAAAAACGGATCATGGGCGGTTTCCGCTGACATCAGCCCGGAGTAACCCATTTCCTCTAACTCCTGAGCCTGAGCCCCTACCATATCCAGATCAAACCCAACGCCTCCGTCAACTTTCATAAAAACCTTCCCCTAATTAATCAAAAAAATCTAATGCTTAAGCCTTGCTAGAACTGAAACTCGTCCGCAGAAAACGCGTTAAAAGTATTCTGCACATCTTCTGGATCACCGCCTAGTGGCGCGATAATGTGAGTGTGCACACCTCCTTCAGCGTCCTCCCGAATTCTGTCTTGAATCTCCTCCTTGCTTCCTATGATGCCTATTTCATCGATCATTGCATCAGTCATCGCGCCACTCGTTTTAGCGCGATCCTTTTCTGCCCAGCCTTCACTAATAGTCGCGGCAGCATCCTCATATCCCGCCCAAGACAGAAAATTATTGTAGACCGGGGTAGCGTAATAAGGTGCAAATTGAGCCCTGAACATATCTCTGCCGCGTGCTTTATCGTTTGTGCAGAGCACCATTGCTCTATTAACTATCTCTACACTTTCCGGATCTTTACCTGCCCGTTCAGCTCCTATCCGAACATGCTCCATCATTTTTGGCAAAGCCTTCTTTGGCCAAAGGTTGAATATCACTCCATCGCCAAATTCAGCGGCCATTTCAACCATAGAAGAACGTAACGCTGCCAAATAAATAGGTGGAGGGTTTTCCAGTGGAGCCTGCCTATAGCCTCGACTGTATAGAGTCTCTCCATCAAAATCGGTCTTATCTCCACTCAACATTGTTCGCACAAGCTGCGCGGTTTCTTTAACACGAGTCAAGGGTTTGTCTAGGGGGATGCCATTCCATTGCCCCATGATAGTCTGACTCGAGGATCCCAGACCCATGACAAATCTGTCTGGTAATAACTGAGATATTACGTTTGCCGATGCAGCCAACACACTAGGGGATCGGGTGTAAACAGGAGTCACTGCCACCCCAATCCTCAAATTTTGAGTGTGGTGGGCGATGGCAGCAACCTGCGTGAGTGTATCCGGGGCACCAGAATCGCTGAACCAGGCATCCGGAAAACCATGTTCCTCAGCCCATTCAATTCGACTGATCGTGTGCTCTATTTTTGGTCCTGCTGGTAGCGTAACAGCTACTCTCTTTGCTAGCGGCATGATTTTACCCCCTTGTCCTCAAACTACTCGATGATTGCCTAGCCTCGCATTTTGCACCTTGAAAGATCAAGTCGTATGCTTAGTTTTTTGAGTCAAATTATTATGAGCGATGTCGAATTAACAGCTGTCAGGGACGCTCACCGCTTCGATGAAACAAAGCTCAATGCTTTTTTGGAAGAACAAATACTAGACTATGAGGGACCACTCGAAGTCAGGCAGTTTGAAGGTGGTCAATCTAATCCTACCTTTCAATTAATCACCCCAAAAAAAACCTTTGTCATGCGAAAACAACCTCCAGGAGAGCTATTACCCTCTGCTCATCAGGTGGATAGAGAATTCAAAGTAATGGATGCACTCTGGGACACCGCGGTGCCAGTACCCAAAATGTATCTTTTAAACGAGGATACGGAGATCGTCGGCACAAAATTCTATGTCATGGAGATGGTTGAAGGCCGTCTTTTTACCGAAACGAGGTTGCCCCAGCTTCCGAAAGAGCAGCGAAAGTCGCTTTATGAGGATTTAGCGAGGGTTCTGGCAGAATTACACAAGGTCAACGCCGAGAAGGTGGGTCTTGGTGAATTCGGCAGACCCGGAAACTATTATGAGCGTCAGATTAACCGGTGGAGCAAGCAGTACCTTGCCTCACAAACTGAACAGATAGAGGCAATGGACAATCTCATGGCTTGGCTACCGGACAACATCCCCGACGCTTCTTCCTCAGCGATAGTTCACGGAGATTTTCGTTTGGGTAATGTTCTAGTCCACCCGAACCACCCAAAGATCGTAGCTGTTTTGGACTGGGAATTGTCCACGCTTGGCGATGGGCTAGCCGATTTGGGATACATGTGCCAAGAATATCATGGAGACTCTGAATCTCCCGATGGGCTGGCGGGAGCCAACCTGGTAGAACTTGGCATACCCAACGAAAATCGCATCTTACACACCTACTGCGAACAGCGAGGCATCGAAAAAATTGAGAACTGGGAGTTTTACCTTATCTACAACATGTTTCGCTCAGCAGGGATTATTCAAGGGGTCTACAAGCGAGGCCTGGACGGAAACGCAAGCTCAGATAAGGCTTTGGAATATAAGGAAGCAGCCAGATTGAGATCAGAACGGGCCTGGGCTTTAGTAGAGCAAACTCAGCTAAAATAGCGAGATAGGCTTAGAGAATCAATTCTCTAGTTGGCCAGACAAGTAATCGATGATGTCCATAGATTCGTACATCCAGCTTACCTCTTCGCCGCTCTCAATCCTCAAACAAGGAACAGTACTCTTACCTCCACCCTGGAGAAGTTCTCTGAAAGCTTCCATATCTGTCATCGTGTCCCGCAAGGTCAAAGAAATTCCATTTTGTTCTGCAAAATCTCTTACGCGATAACAAAACCCACATAGGTCAGTCTTATACAATTGGTAACTTTCTTCTTGTTTCATCTTTCTTCCTAAATCTTTTTTGCCTTCATGCATTCTTGTAAACTCTCAGGATCATAACTCGATTAAATTAACATGGCGAAGAAAAGGGAAAACAAGGTAACGCGAGCAAGACAAGTAATTGGCGGTTTTTTAGCCTTAATCGCGATCGGCTTTTTGGTGATGAGCTTTTACTTCGGCACAGACCTAAACAATCTAGGGCCAGCAGTCGAAGGCGAGGACTATACTCTGCTGGATACTCCTCTCACCAACCAGAGACGAGATTCGATAGAAGTCATCGAATATTTCTCCTATCGGTGCATACACTGCATGAACTTCGAGCCCTTTCTTAAAGATTGGCTGGTTGAAATCCCAGAGAACGTAAATTTTGCGCGTCAACACGTGGTGTTTTCCACATCCGATGAACTCTTCGCACGAACCCATCTAGCTATACAACAAAGCCCAAACTACCCGAGCCTCCACAACCGACTTTTTTCCGCGGTTCATGAACGGCAAAAGCAGTTTACTGATGTCGCAGATATCATCAGTTATCTCGAAGACTACGATCTAGACCCCAATCAATTCAATCGGTCTTTCACTTCGACTCGCACTGATCGAAGATTAACCAACAACAGGTCTCGTCAAGCTAGATCACAATTAACAGCGACACCTGCTTTACTAGTTTCAGGTAAGTATCTGATCTCCATGAACAATGGCCAGCCCAGAGCCCTAGAAGTCGCTTCCGAGCTTATTGAACGAGAAAAAAATTTAAAGCTTAAAAACTTGCTCTAACACTGACACCAAAATGCCGAGGATATCCTAACTGAGTCCACAACCGGGACTCATAATAATCTCTTGGATCATTGCCAAAATAATAGCCGCGAACATAATATTCTTTATCGGTCACATTCCTTAGCCAAGCTTTGGCCTCCCATCGATCATTTTGAAACAATAACCCAAGGTTAACCAGCTCATACTTTTGTGATCTAAAATTATGTCCATCAGAAAAATAGAAAGAGTCTTTGCCTTCTAATTCCAGTTGCACGGTCCAATTTGAGTGGAAGGAATAATCTGCACCAATGAAAAACTGATAATTCGGTGCATGTGCCTGATCTCGACCAGACAACGCATCACTATCAGCGCTCTGATAGGATGAAAACTCGGTATCCAGAACCCCCAAGCCAAATTCGACCGACAGCGCTTCGAATAAAAGCACCCTCATATCAATCTCTAGACCCTGGTTAAAACCTTCCGCCGCATTTCCTGTGTATGCGACAAACTCGGAGGAACCGTCATTTCTTTCGCGAACGATCGACGTTGAAATTTGAATGTCTTCCCGTTTCATCCGAAAGAGCGCAGTTCGCAGTTCCAGACGGTCATCCAAGAATTGACCTTTATATCCAGCTTCAAAATTCCAAAGAGACTCCTCGTCGTACAACCTCAAATCTTGGTCAATAGTTCCATCCGTATTGAATCCTCCTGACTTATAGCCTCGGCGAACGCCAACGTAAAACAATCCGCCCGACTGGAAACTTCTCTCTAGGAGAACTCGACCCCCACTTACCAATTCGTCCGGGTCGTAATACAAATCGGTGGAATCCCGATACTCCATCTCAACTTGCTCTCCTCGCAAACCCGCCCGAAGAAGCCAGTCAGCAGAGAGATCCTTCGTTATCTCTCCAAAAACCGCATAACGATCCAACCCGAAGCTACTGGTAAAGTCTCCATCTAAATAGGTGTAGCTTCTAACAAGATCGAGATCGTGATGATAACCGTAAACCCCAACCACCCAGTCAACCGATTCGCTATCCTGGTAATCTCTACGCTCTGATCTCAAACGAATTTGATAAGTTATTGAATCCACGCTACGTTGATAAGAATCTGTGGAACTATATTCCCAAGGATCAAAACCCTTAAACGTCCAGTCCTCGTCATAACCATAAGTAATATTGCTGTCCGCCCAACCGCCAGAAATTTCTGCCGCTACCGACTCGCCTATTTTTCTGTCCACTGAAAATGAAAAGAACGTGGTTTCTTGGTCGTCTTCACCCGGCTCATCGGAACGTGTGAATCGATCATTATCAAGTGAAAACGCATCGTAACCATTATCAACTTCCAGTCTGCCCAAGCTGAAACGATAACTGCTGTCGTCTCGAAGAAGCACATATTTGAGTCGAAGGCTTTTTTCGTCCTTTGAGTTAGTGTCTTCGGCTCCCAAATACCTATTTTTAATAAATCCATCATGTTGGTAGTGTTTTGCACTTAATCTCAGTCCAGACTCAGGTGTCACTGGTCCAGACAAAACAAACCCAAGCCCACGAGAACTATAGTCACCAGCTTCCGCCTCTACAAAGCCGCTAAACTCTTCAGTGGGATCGTAGCTGACTATATTGATGGCGCCGGCGAGCGAATTACTTCCATAAACGGTTCCTTGTGGCCCTCTGAGAATTTCGACTTGCTCTACATCAAAGAGGTTCGCCACGGTCCCAACACCACTGAGGTCAACACCGTCGTATAAGAGGCCCACTGACGGGTTAATCGGCTCGATAAACTGACCCCGCTCACCAATTCCTCTAATCTGATAGTAACGTGCACGAGATGAGCCAGAGGCATAGTTCACGTTGGCTGCCTTACTAATCACCTCTTCGAGATGATTTACCTTCGCAACTGAATCTTCCGGGGTTATCAGTTGAACACTCGAAGAAAGATCACTAACCGATACCGGGCGTAATTCGCCGCGCACGACTATCTCTTCAATACGATCTTCTGACCAACTGAGATGGCACAAGGCGATTAATACAACAACTTGTAGGGAATTTTTCAACATCATTGCTCCTATATAAAGAACCTAGGAGCTGTAAGCCTATCCCTACGCCAGTATTAACTAGTTCAGGTTCAGAGGGTCTATGCTCCGATTTTATGGACCATATCTCAGGCTCTCGCCACCCCTTAGGTAGATTTACTCTACCTGCATCAAGTAAATATTGTCCAGCAAAAGCTTTCGCGAAAGAGCAAAAATGAACTCAAAACTAGAATCCCCATCATCAATCACTACAATAGTGCTCTGTTGCTTACCACAATACATTCTAAGACTGTGACCTCAAACTCTGAGCCAAACATTGAAGAGAAAAACTAAACCCCAGAAATCTACTTTCAAAGCTTTAGCTCTCAGATTGACCTTCAAAGTCGTCGGATGGTTAAGCCTATTCATTTTTCTATTAGCGAGCGGTTACGCGATATTCCTAGATCGAACAATCACTTCTACTTTCGAAGGACGCAAATGGTCAGTACCTGCCCAGATTTACGCACAGCCACTCGAGCTTCATCCAGATTTAAACCTGAGTGAATCGGACCTTATGACCATACTTAAACGCTTGGGATATCGTCCGGTTGATCTTCTACAAGGCCCGGGCACGTTCAGGTCGATTGACTTAGGGTTGGAAATTCACCTAAGGGCCTTCAACTTTATCGACGAAGCGCGTAATTCGAACAAGATAAGGGTGTCTTTTAGCGGTGATCAATTACAAAGCATCTCCTCAGAAGGTCGAAGTATTCCTCTGATCAGACTGGAGCCGGCCACGATAGGCAGTTTTTTCCCTTCGCATGGAGAAGACCGTATTATTTTATCTCCGGAGCAAGTGCCCAAACTACTTTCCGAGGGCCTCAAATCGATAGAAGACAAAGAATTCGATATGCATCAGGGCGTAAGCCTCCGAGGCATATTTCGAGCATTCCTGGTTAATCTTCAATCAGGTGAAGTTCGTCAAGGAGGAAGTACACTCACCCAACAGCTGGTCAAAAGTTATTACTTAACCAATCGGCAGACTATAGAAAGGAAGCTGAAGGAAGTCGCCATGGCGCTTATTCTTGAGGCCAGATTTTCGAAAACCGATCTTCTCACCGCTTATATCAACGAGATCTTTCTCGGTCAAAATGGGTCAAGGGCAATACACGGGTTTGGCTTAGGCTCATACTATTATTTCAATAAACCGATTGTAGAATTGAATCCAAGCGAAATCGCTACATTGATATCAATCATAAGAGGCCCATCGTACTACAATCCCTTTCGCCATCCTGAACGAGCTCTAAAACGACGCGATTTCATTCTTGAGCGATTTCACGAGGATGGGTTGATCACGAAGCAACAACTAGATTCGTCCTTGAATCGCAATCTCGGCGTTTCTCGTTCTTCCAGTGGCATTGCCAGTTACTATCCAGCTTTCCTTGATCAGGTAAGACAGGAGCTCGCGAGTGATTACGGGCCAAAAGACTTAAACTCCATCGGCCTAAGAATATTCACCACGCTGAAAACCCGTTCGCAAGAGACACTCCAAGAAACGGTGAGCCGGACACTTAATGACATCGAAAAGCAGCGAGGCATCCCTCAAGGATCCCTAGAATCGGCAGCAATCATAGCAGACAGCCAAACAGGCGAAATTCTCGCCATGGTTGGAGGAAGAGACGCTAAGGTCGATGGCTTCAACCGAGCAATAAATGCCTTCCGGCCTATTGGTTCATTGATTAAACCCGTGATTTTTCTCTCTGCCATCGAATCAGGCATGCACCTGGCATCAGTGATTGAGGATTCCCCAATCACCATAACACCGAAATTTGGAGAACCCTGGTCTCCAAAAAATTTCGATGGTGAACATCGCGGCGAATTACCCCTGGTAAGGGCCCTGGGCCAATCCTTAAATCTGGCAACCGTTAGACTTGGAGAGGAAATCGGTTTAGTTAAAATACAGCAACGTTACGCTGAACTCATGAACAAGCCAGCCAAAAACAAGTACCACTCGTTTCTCCTGGGAGCGGAGGCCTTGGCGCCAATAGAAGTATTGGAGTTATATAACAATTTCGCGAGTGGCGGCTTTCAAACACCCCCCAAGGCCGTAATCGCAGCCGTGGATTCTTCCAACCAGTTAATTGATCAACGTCCTTTCAACATCAAAAACAGCATCGAGTTTGACGCAGTCAATGCAATCAATCGGGGTTTGGAGGTGGTGATGACGCATGGCACTGGCAGAAACTCGCCATACTCAAAACTTGGCATCGCGGGGAAGACCGGAACGTCAAATGATAATCGCGACAGCTGGTTCGCAGGCTTTGACAACGCCCATTCTTGGATTATTTGGGTGGGTAGAGATGATAATCAAACAACCGGGCTAACAGGATCAAGCGGTGCCCTTAGGATCTGGAACAACCTGATAAGCCGGCAGGGAATAGAGCCACTCCAGCACCTAAGCGACGAACACCTTGTGGAAATAGAATTCCTGACAGGCCTCGTCGCCAGACCCAGTTGCGCAAACACTGTATCTATACCCATCGCAAAAAAGACGACTTTACCTGTCAAGGCTGGCTGTGGTATCAAACAAAGACGTTACCGAACCCGATACCGAGAATGAAGAACCCCGTTTTGCGTAAAGCCCTTTATCTTGTCCTTCTCAGCTTAATATGGGCAGGCTGTGCTAGCTCGCCACCTCGTCAGAATGATCCAGACGAGCTACCAACGGCGAGCCAAGCGCCAGAGCAAACGGACTCTTCATCGACTGAACCCAAAGAGCCTATAACCGCTGAATCCAGCCTACTTTTAAACGCCGATGACTCGACAAAACTTGAAGACTACTCCAAAGCGATAGTCCTGCTGGAGAGAGCAATCCGATTATCACCCAGGGACCCCAACCTCTGGATAAGACTTAGTGAGAGCTATCTCAAAAAAGAGGAGTTTGAACTCGCAGAGCAATATGCTCGAAAGGCGATTGTTCTGTCGAGGCAGAATAAAGAAACCCAGAGAAGAGCGTGGCTGCAACTCGCCAATGTGTTTGAGAAAACGGGAAACACCAAGGAAGCTGAGCAACTCAGAAAAACCTATCGTTACCGAACTAGTTAATCCGGATTCTTTCGAAGCCAGCCTCTGGAATATTCTCCTCTTAAAACCAGGCACCCACCGAATTCACGTTTGAGCTTCGTCGAAACTTTGATAGAGCGCTTTCTTATCGCGCTCATAGCGCAATCCTGCAAAAAAGAACAAGGGAATTGCTGATAACGAAATCAAAGTAAATCCCAATAACGTATCTGTATAGGCGCTATCACTTCCCTGAGCCTGCAAGGTGTCAATTATCCAACCGCCTGCAGTAACCCCAATTACAACGCCAATCAGGTTTAACGCTACAATGTAAAAACCAACTACGGTTCCTCTAATGGTTGGAGGGACCAGCTCTTGAACAGTCGAGAAAGTAGGGCCATAAAAGCAACCGAGCTGAAAAAAGCCAGCAAAAAGCCCAGCGAAGAACCAAAAGGACGTTGGATCCACTACTCTGAAATAGACATTTAGTGGCGCAAAAATAAGCATTATCCAGAACAGGAACATCGGTCGGCCCATACCAGTTTTCGCTAAAAATTTATCACCACCTATCCCGCCGAAAAGATTCCCCAACACACCACCTACAATCCCGATCCATCCGGTGATTTCCGCTATTTCACTGCGGTCAAACCCCCGTTCTTCGACAAACCACAATTGTTCAAAAGTGGCCGCACCTAAAATAAAGTGAAACGCAACGCCGCCCCCTATGGTCATAAGCAACGCCGGTGAATTTCTCAGCGCATTAATCAGCGTCAACAGTATTTCTTTGAAACTAACGCGCGCTTCCTCAGACGACGTCTCAACTATTTGTTTTCTTTTGGGCTCTTTCAAAAATACAACAATAATCAAAGCCAAAAAAACGCCAATACCGCCTAACAGGTAAAAACAACCCCTCCACCCCAGCACGGGCTCTAAATAGGCGACAACAAACAAACTGGCCGCAACTCCAACAGGCACCCCCATGTAGTAAAAGCCAGAAGCAAAACCTAATTGGCGGGCGGGGAACCGATCGGACAATAAAGACATTGCCGTCGGTGTCATCATGGACTCACCGACTCCTATCAGCATCCTCGGAATCAGCATACTCACAAAACCCCTGGCCGCACCCGATAAAGCAGTAAGGATGCTCCAAAATGCTAGGCCAATCGCAATTAACCGCGTTCTATTATATCTATCTGCTAGAGCCCCCATAAAAAGGCCGCCGACTGAGTAAAACAATAGGAAGGCTAATCCCGTCAAAATCCCGAATTCAGTATTAGAAAGCTGCAGATCGGGTTTAATCCAATTCCCAAAACTCGCCAACAACTGGCGGTCAACAAAATTCATTACGTTTAATAATGTTAGAAATAACAGGAATCCATAATCCCTCGCGGACGCCGATTCTTCATTGGCACTCATTACACTTTCCCTCCTCGTTAAACCAACTAACCCCGTAATCTATCCTTCTCACCGGAAATCAGAATACTTTCCCTTTCCTTAAAGCCTTGGATAGTTTCGCCTGCTTGGTTGAAATGAGATTCCTACCGGAATCTCAAGTTATGCCTTCCCAACTCTTCTAAAGTCCGACATCCCATTAACTTCATACCACGAATCAGTTCCTCTCGCATTAAGCCCATCGCTCGAGACACACCCTCCTCGCCTGCAGCGGCCAGCGCGTACAGATACATTCTACCTCCTGAGCAAGCCTTCGCCCCTACAGACAGGGCCTTTAACACATGAGTACCTCGACGTATCCCTCCATCACAAATCACATCAACCTTGTCGCCCACCGCATCAACAATCTCGGCAAGCTGATCAAAGGGAGCCCGGGAACCATCCAGCTGTCTCCCTCCATGGTTGGACACCGCGATAGCAGTTGCACCCACATCGACAGCGCGTTTTGCATCTGCCACGGACATAATTCCTTTTAGGCAGAGATGCTTACCCCACTTATTGTTTATATCTTCTACCGTTTTCCAATTCATGCTCTGATCAAGCATCGTGCTGAAATAATCTCCCACTGAAACCGTGATATTGGTTCCTTGATCTACAAAATCCTGCAACTGGGGCAACTCGAACTTCTCGCGAAAGAGGTAATTCAACGCCCATTTTGGATGCGTGGCAAAACTAAGGAAACTCGAAGGGGTTAGTTTGGGAGGGGATGTGAATCCCGTTCTTAAATCTCTCTCCCTGTTCCCACCAACTATCGTATCGACCGTTAGAGTAATCGCATCAAAATCATGCTCCTTACACTTTTCGATCATGCTGTTGTTTAACCCTTGATCCTTGTGTACGTAGAGTTGAAAAATCTTTGGGCATTGATAATTCGCTGCTATCTCTTCAATACTGACGGTAGCCAATGATGAAATACCAAAAAAAGTTCCAAACTCTTCCGCTACTTTACCTACTGCTCTTTCGCCCTGATAGTGAAAAAGCCTCTGGAGGGCAGTCGGCGAGAAAAACAAAGGCATCGAAATCTTCTTACCCATCAAAGTGAGACTCATATCAATCTCTTCTACGCCCCTCAGAACATTTGGAACCAAGTCACAACGTTCGTAAGCTTCAGTATTCTGTTGAAGAGTGACTTCGTCATCTGCCGCTCCATCTATGTAATGATAAATCGGTGAAGGGAGTCTTTGCTTCGCTAATAATCTAAAATCATTCGTGTTGTGGCAGTCTTTCAATCTTCTAAACATAAATCTGACCTTCCTCGCTTAGATCGCCGCCTCATCTGATAATTCTACAACCAGTACTGACTCGATGGGTGAAATGACGTTATCATAACCGAACGAGGCAGCCCGCGAGAACCTAAATGATCGAGAGCATTGCCTTAAGGCCAAATAACATTTCGGAAGCACATGATGAGTATTGATGATCGGCTTATTGAGTTATCTATAGACCTTCCAAGTCCAATGAATACAGCAAAACTGCCGTTTCAACTTGCAAAAATTGACGGCACCACTATGTTTCTAGCTGGGCACGTACCGACAGACCAGAACGGTAACGTTGCAAAACCTTTGGGCAAAGTAGGCGACGAGATTAGTCCTGAAGAAGCTTATCAAATAGCCAGACAAGCAGCTCTAGGGCTATTAGCGACTATTAAGCAAACTCTTGGTGGACTGGATAGAGTAGCTTCCTGGTTGCATCTATTTGGCATGGTCAACGTCGCTTCGGGATTTAACGCGATTCCACCAGTGATAAACGGTGCATCAGACCTAATACTGGAAGTATTTGGTCCGGAGGTTGGCTCGCATACGCGATCGGCTGTAGGTATGGCGGAACTCCCCTTCGGAGTCCCTGTAGAACTTGAGGCTCAAATAAAAATAAAACTATGAAGCAAAGAATTACAAACGCAAAAATCGTCAACGAGGGCTCCATCATTGAAGGAGACGTTGTTATTAAAGGAGATCGTATCGAGGGAATAAACACACCTCCCTCGGATGGAGAAATCATCATCGACGCTGAGGGCGGTTTTTTAATACCCGGCATGATTGACGACCAAGTACATTTTCGTGAACCCGGCTTTGAACACAAGGCAGAAATCGCGACTGAATCACGGGCTGCCGTTGCTGGCGGAATCACGAGTTATATGGAGATGCCAAATTGTAATCCGTTGACAATTAGCGAAGAAAAACTGATTGATAAGCGAGACAGAGCCTCTGCTAAATCTCTTGCCAACTATGCTTTTTACTTGGGCGCTACCAATGACAACCTGGAGAACATCAAATCTGTCGACCCACAGCTGACCTGTGGAGTTAAAATCTTCATGGGAGCCAGCACAGGCGACATGCTGGTCGATGACCAAAAGACTCTAGAAGGAATTTTCTCCTCAACATCGCTTCTGGTCGCGACACACTGCGAGGATACTCCGACTATTTTAGCCGCCGAAAGCGCCGCAGAAAAAAAATGGGGTGAGGACATTCCGTTCAGTGAACACCCAAACATACGATCGGAAGAGGCATGCTACAAATCGAGTTCGTTAGCTGTTTCCCTCGCAAAAAAATATGGCACCAAATTGCATGTTTTACATTTGACTACAGAAAAAGAGCTAGAGTTATTTGAGCAAGGTCCCTTAGAAAATAAACAGATTACGGCAGAAGCTTGTGTACACCATCTGTTTTTCTCTGAGTCTGATTACGCTGAAAAAGGTGCTTTAATCAAGTGCAATCCAGCGATAAAGAAGGCAACTGACAGAGAGAGTTTGAAAAATGCCGTGTTGACTGACGTCATCGACGTAATAGCAACCGATCACGCCCCTCATACAAGCGAAGAAAAGTCTCGTCCCTATTTGAAAGCGCCGGCGGGCCTGCCACTCGTGCAACACGCACTTGTTTCGTTGTTCGACTGGTACACAAATGGATCTATGTCAGTTGAAAAAATCGTACAAAAGACTGCACATGCACCTGCTGTCCTTTTCCAAGTTGCTGAGCGTGGATTTATTAGAGAAGGCTACTTTGCTGATTTAACACTTGTTAAGAGTAATGACGAGACAGGATTACAAGAGGTTCTTAGTAAGTGCGCTTGGAGTCCTTTTGCGGGACACAGGTTCTCTCACCAGATTTCTCATACATGGGTCAACGGCAATCTGGTGTTCGAAAACAACAAGATCAACGATCACGTCATGGGCCGAGCACTGGGGTTTAATCGAGGTTAACGATATTGTTCTGAAAGTTCTCCGATGACCTGAAAGAACTCGTGGCGTACCTCCGCTATTATTTCCGCTACCGGCCTCACAGCGTCTATTCTCCCGCAAACCTGACCAGTTAACGCGATGCTCGCTTCCATGTCTCCACCAAAATAAAGGTCCAATGCCGTGCCAAATTCGGTCATCGCATTTGTTTCAGTTTCGAACTCCAAGCGGCTTGTTTTTTCTGTTCTCAACGCTCTCAGAGCAGGAGAATGCGCTCTATTGAGAAACACCGTATCCGTTTCAGCCGCATTTACTATCGAATTCTTCCAATTTTCGTGGACCGGAGATTCTAGAGAGGACACCATCCGAGTGCCCATTTGCACAGCCTCTGCGCCCAGCGCAAAAGCCGCCGCCATCGTCGCTCCATCAATAAAACCACCCGCCGCGATGATTGGAACATCAACCTGAGATCGAACCAAGGGAAGCAATACCATAGTTGAAACATCCCGCGGATTTTTGAACCCACCGCCTTCGCCTCCCTCAACGACAAGCCCATCTACGCCGCACTCAACCGCCTTCAACGCCGCGCTAAGACTTGGCACGACATGGAATACCGTTAAGCCCGCACTTTTTAACTCATCAGTGAACCGCTCGGGATTCCCGGCAGACGTCGTCACAAACTTTACCCCTTGATCAATGACAAATTGAACAATGTTCGGATCGCGGACAAAGGCCTGAGCGATGTTTACGCCAAAAGGCTTATCAGTAAGATCCCGCATCTTAATGATTTCTTCACGTATGTTGTCCAGTTCTCCTGAAGACGTCTCAATAATTCCAAGAGCGCCCGCGTTAGAAACGGACGAAGCTAACTGTGACCGAGCAATCCATCCCATCGGTGCTTGTACCACGGGGACTTCGATTCCTAATAAGCGAGTAATCCTATTATCAAATTCCATATTCACCTCAATACTATCTGTTCAGAGACCGGAGCGGTTGCTGTTCCATCGTTAAATCCAACTAAGCCTTTTGTTGCAGATCGGGCAACACATAGCCTTTAGCATCTAAGTCGGCCCTGACAATTTTCTTATCCATCTTACCAGTTGATGTGAGGGGAATTTCATCGATATACAACACATCATCAGGTAATTGCCACTTGGCAAAAGCCTTTGAGCAATGAGTAATGACTTCTTCTTTTGACACCTCTTTCCCGGCTTCCAAGACAATCAGGGCTACTGGTCTCTCATCCCATTTGGGGTGAGGTTGGGCGACAACGCAAGCCTGAGCAACTCCCTTCAACGAGACAATATGATTTTCCAAATCAACTGAAGAAATCCATTCGCCGCCGGTTTTGACAAGATCCTTAGAGCGGTCACTTATAATCAAGTACTCCTCTGGATCAATTTTTCCTACATCCCCAGTTATTAACCATCCATCATGGAATTTTTCGGGTTGAGGGTCATTGTAGTATTCGGAACAAATCCAAGGACCACGAATCAATATTTCCCCAACCGTTTCCCCATCGTGAGGAACCTTTTCAAAATTCTCATCAAAGATATCAAGTTCTAAGCCCGGCATCAGTTGCCCCGCTTTTGCAACATTTTCAAACAATTGATCTTCGTCTAATCCCAATTGAGAGCGTTTCATCACCTTCCTCGAAAGGGTTGCAAGCGGAGACGTTTCGGTCATGCCCCATCCCTGAATCATCTCGACGCCCAGCTGATCCCAATACCATCGAATTAAAGAGGGCGGAGGAGCACTGCCTCCACAGGTTAATCTCGACAAATTCGACAGGTCGTATCCACTCGGATTAGCTTCATAAAGACCTTTCACCCCCTGCCAGATTGTAGGCACGCCCGCTGATAAAGTGACACCTTCATCTACCATTAGCTGAAGAAGTCTTGCAGGGTCCATGAACCTATGGGGTAGCACTTGCTTACAACCCAACATCAGAGCCGCCCAAGGGATTCCCCAACCCATAGCATGAAACATTGGGACGATTCCACACACGGTATCAGTAGCTGATAGACCCATCGAGTCTGTCATACACATCGCCATCGTATGCAAATACTGCGATCGGTGCTCATATTCCACACCTTTCGGATTGCCAGTGGTACCGCTCGTGTAACACAACCCAAGTGGCGAATTTTCATCCAAGATCGGCCAATTATACTCAGTCGGTTTTCCAGAAATAAATTCTTCGTAATCAACAGGGGAAGGCAGTCCCGTGTCCCAACCCTCAAAACCCTCCTCAGTAGCAACAATAACCCGTTCAACGCTTGGCATTCTGCCCTTCAACTGCTCTAGAAGAGGCAAGGCATCTGCATCAACAATAATCGCCTTGTCCTGAGCGTGTCCGATAATGTATTCCAAGTCCCTATCGGATAATCGAATATTCAGCGTGTGTAAAACGGCTCCCATCCCGGCACAAGCATGATATGCCTCCAGATGCCTGGAGCCATTCCACATAAAGGTACCTATCCGATCGCCTACTTCTATACCACTATCTCTCAAAGCATGGGCTAATTGGTGCGAGCGATTCCTCGTTTCCAGATAAGATTGCTTTCTGACACCGTCGGCTGTCGCAGTTACGATCTCCTCGTTCGGAGCCACTTTGGCTCCCCGATCGAGAATATTGGCCATCAATAGGGGTGTATGTTGCATTGCCATTATTAGTACTCCAAAAACAAGTGGGCGGTAATCTATATTAACAAATTCTTAGTAGGGATAAGCTTTCTCGCAACTGAGAAAGTTCGATTTCAGGTTTGTACGTTCCTCTGAGCGTTCTCAGAAAACTCTTTAGTCGCCGACTCATCGGCCAATACCGTCCCGACTCTATTGGGAACAGCAATTCCTCTCTGGCTGGCTGGCCTCTCTCTTATCGCGTCTCGCCATCGCTTTAGGTGTATTAAGTCGCTCACTTCGATCCCTGACCAAGTGTAACTCCTAACCCAGCACCAATTAGCAATGTCAGCAATTGAATAATCTTTAGCGAGCCACTCACTATGGGCAAGCCGCCGATCCAAAACCTCAAACAACCGTCGGCATTCATTCTGATAACGATCGATCGCAGGCTGAATTTTTTCAGGAAAATATCGATAAAATACATTTGCCTGCCCCATCATGGGACCCACTCCTCCCATCTGAAACATTAGCCACTGGAGAACCTCTGCTCGCCCAGCCCGATCATTAGGCAACAATTTATCGGCCTTTTCAGCCAGGTAAATCATAATGGCGCCACTTTCAAATATGGCCAGATCATTTTCTTCCTTATCAACAATCGCGGGGATCCTTCCGTTGGGACAGATATTCAGATACCAATCTTTTTTTTGGTCTTCATTTCCCAAGTCTATGGCAAAGGTCTCATAGGGAAGGCCTAGCTCTTCTAACGTAACAGAAGCCTTATGGCCATTCGGAGTCGAGGAGGTATATAAGTTGATCATTCCCTTTCCAAAAAATACAGCAGCAGTAGTGTATTATCTTTTGGCAAGGCCAAACAGATCCATTCGTTTTCGGTCTTAGAGTCCAGTGAAACTGAGGAGCGGGGACGAGGACATCAAGACAACATTTTTTTACGGTTGGGTCATCGTTGCGGTCAGCGCAACTCTAGGATTTCTAGGTACGGGATTTTATTCTTACTCTAGGGGAATTTTCCTAGACGATCTTTCCATCGCGATAGCAAATGGTGACCGGACCGAGATCTCTTTTGCTTTTTCCTCAGCTTTTGTCATGGGTACCCTGATGGCTCCTTTTATTGGTCGCCTACTGGACCGCTCATCGCCCAAAAAAGTTTTGATGTACGGTGTGGCGATCGTAACCTGCTCCTACTTACTACTTTCCCAGGTAGAAACAATTCTTCAATTCTATCTAGTAACCACTATTGGAATGGGGTTGGGGATGGCTTGTATGGGGGGGCTTGCCTGGCATCGAAGCATCATTAACTGGTTCGATCACTGGCGAGGCCGAGCCATAGCACTGGGAGTGCTTGGCGCGTCGTTGTCCGGGATCGTCATGCCGCAGTTTGTGCCCGAACTAATAGAAAATTTCGGCTGGCAGATGACCTATGGCATTTTCGCGGCTTCAACAGCAATCACCTTGTTCCCTGTGGTCTTTTTTTTCATGAAAGACAAACCGGAGGAAGTAGGGGAAGTCAGAGACGGTCTTGCCTACGTCCAAAATCTCTCGAATCAGGAAGCAAGGTTCAACAATGAAGCAGATAAAGCTTCCTGGTCTATAAAGCAGATGCTAAAAAGTCCTGCGTTCTGGAGCATCGGGCTCATATTCGGCTCCATGTCTGCCGTATTTAACGCAACCATGCTCCATATGTTCAGCCACATCAAAGACATGGGTTTAAACGCGGCGATGGTGCTTTCGGTAACCGCTTTATTCTCTGCAGTCGGGAAACCCATCATAGGATGGTTGTCAGATTATGCGGGAAGCCGAATAACGATTTGGTTGGCTTTAATCAGCCAAGTAGCCGGACTTTTGCTTTTTTCTCAAGCCTATGACCTAAAGATCGCATTATTGGCCGCGTCTCTTTATGGGTTCGGCTATTCTGGGATGTCGCCGCTTCGAACCTTTAGCTTATCTACCTCACTTGGAAGCAACACTTACGCTACGGCATCAGGAGTCCTTAAGTACATCGAAGCTCCAATCGTTTTAGCAGCGTCACCGATGGCCGGCTATATCAAAGATATTACAGGTTCTTATCAGCTGGCCTTTCTGGTCCTTGCAGGGATTATGCTCTTGGCATGTATTGGACCCTTTTTTATTAAGGCCGGTGGGGCCTTATCTCGAAGGAAAGAAGCCAGCGCCAGCGACTAAGTGACTGGCCCTGGAAATAAAAATGAAATACCGCGCTGCTCAGCCGTAACTTCCATACACAAGACTCAGACCTACAAACGATACTATTGTTGAATTCGCTTCATGGCGGTCTCTTTGGCCCATCTGTAATCACCAGTACCAGCTGGACTTCTACGAACCTCAACCACTTTTAGCATTCTGTCCGGTACTTTAATACTAGCTAACTGTTCCTTCACAAACTCTTGGATTGTAGATTCATCGATGCTCGATTCTTCCTCATACGCAATCAGGGCAACAATTTTTTCGAGATCTTCGCTATCAGATATACCGACGACAGTACAATCGACAACACCTTTATACCCTTTTATTACTTCTTCTATTTCCCCCGGAAACACTCTCTCATTCGCTATGTTGATGCTTACCTCGTCACGACCCAACAGAAAGAAGCTCCCGTCATCGCTAACTGATACGTGATCACCAGATGCTGAGAGGCTAACTCCGGCAATCTCCAAAAACGTCTTCTCAGATTTTTCTTGGTCCTTCCAATATCTGATCGGCACCAGGGTGTCAGTGGCAACTCGTCCTACTACTCCCTCATCTGACCCCAAGACCTCCCCACTTTCAGAGAGAAGTACAGCACCCTCTACTAAATTAAATTTAGCTAAATCCAAATTAGAACCCAAAGTCTCTCGCGTACTAGTTGAGCTACCCAAGACTCCTTCAACTGCGATGACATTGTCAGTCATAATTACATCACAATGACTCAATAACGAACGCTTCACATCTGGACTCCAAGTCACACCGCTCGAAACGATTTGCGTTAAGCTGCTCAAATCGTAGGGATCATCTCGCTTCAGTGCAAAATCCAGAGACTCAAGAATAGGTTTTGCAAAGGCATCACCAATGAAAACCAGATCCGTCACTCGATATTGTTCGACCAAATTTAAGCAAACATCAGGATTAAACCCACGGCTCGAGCTCATGACGATGCTACCGCCGCTCAGCATTGGCAAAAAACACCCCAGCCAACTACCGGTCTCGTGAATCAATGGACAGGCAGGCAAGGCCACTACTGATCCATTAATTTCTGTCAATAAAGCTCGATAGTCTTCGATTTGAGTCGGGGCCTCTAGCCCGTATCTCAAAGCTACCTGTCCAAGAAAATAGCTAGAAAAGGCTCCTACTTCATGGACTACCCCTTTAGGTAAACCTGTCGTTCCCGCAGTATAAAAAAGGTAGTTACTGGAAAAATCTCTTTGTGTTCTGACAGCGGGCTCTAATGACCGAAGAGCGCGTTCGTAGTCCGTCGCTCCTTTGAGAAGGCCTTCAGTTCCATCATCTACCTGTACAAACAGTTTAATTTTAGGGAGCCGATCTCTAATTTCCCATATGCGCATCGCGTAGCAAGATTGAAAAAAAATCGCTTCTACATCTGCATTATCGAGCAGGTAAACCAAATCATCTGACTTGTAGCGATAATTTAAATTAACCGGGGAAGCCTCGATTTTAAAAGCTGCAAAGGTAGCCTCTACATACTCATTACAGTTGTGAAGGTACAACCCTACCTTCGAGTTTTTGCCCAAACCGTTTGTAGTCAATAGAGTAGCGAGTTGGCTCGCTCTACTCTCGAATTCTCGCCAATCTAAAGACCGACCATCGCAGTTGATGGCATTTCTATTCGGGAAAAGATCGGCAACCTCCTCCCAGGCTGTTGCAAGGTCTATTTGCATGTAAAACAATCCTTAAAAGGCAAAGTCAAATCTCGCTTAATGTAACCTATAGAACAAAAGTTCGGGGCCTGATCTATTTCCCTTTTGCTAGCTCCCTAAAAGATTTACTCAGATCAGATAGTGTCTTGTTAAATTTATTGGTCTGTTTTTCAGTCAAATTTGACAAAAGATAAGCCGCTACCTCGCGATTTAAATCGAGGTTTGATTCAAAAACTTTGCTAAATTCCGCCCCGTAATAATCCTCTCGACTATCCATCAACAACTCAAACCGAATAGCGAAATCTGCTTTTTTATTTGATCTTAGAAGAACAAAAAAATCTCGTTGCCATCTTTCGCGATACTCTCCCCAAAGCGCACGCTCTGGTTGATAGGTTACTGATTTCCTTTTCAAATAGTCTAACTGCTCCGCATTGAGTCTACCCGTAAAGCGCTCGATGGCATCTTCAATCTCTTCTGACCAACCTCTTTGATAGTCTTCCAAGGATTCTCCACGCTCTACATCCATCCATTCCTCGTTTGTCGTCCGAAACTCCAACTCTAAATGATCGATTTGACCCTCGTTCAAAGAGACCAGTACATCTGTCATTAATGGCATTGCCTGATTCTCGATTTCCTCACCCCAAACCAGCA